>JAOAFW010000015.1 GCA_026416065.1 Fimbriimonadales bacterium | reverse complement strand
CACCTGCAGCGTCGCTTGAAGCAGCGCGGTCTCGCCCTTGAGCAGGCGGAACGGCTCCCGCGCCTGCTGCGAATTCCCATCCGCCCAGCGGGGGATGCTCGGAACCCACCGCGCAAAGCGGTGGTTCGCGCCCGCCTCCAGAAAATTCGGCGACGCGAACAGCGCGTTCGGCGCACGCAGCACGCCCGACCAGCCCTGCGTCGGGTCCCACTCCATGCTCACCAGATAGGTGCGCCAGCGCACTGCCATCAGCGGCGCGGTGATTTTGTAGGGGTCGGGCGAAAAGCGCAGGTCAAACGGCGGCGCGGCGAACGCCGAACCCGACGAACGCTCCTCGCCCAGCAGATACTCCAAGCCGGGGAACAGCGCCTCGTCCTTCGCCTCGCCGAAGCTGCCGTCGCCCACGCGCCAGTCGGGGAAGCGAAACCGATACAGGTGGGAGTCCACCTCCGCCGTTAGTCTCCCGGTGCAGCGCAATCGGTCGCCTTCCAGTCGGTACTCTAAGCTCGCGCGTCCGGTCAGCCCCACCCTTCCCTGCAGAATCAGGCGCATTGAGGCAGGGTCAGAGGTGATGCTCTCCAGTATGAACGCCTGTGGCTTCGGTGGACCGCCCTCCACATTCAGGATCGCGTCGGCTAACGGCGCGCTACTGGCGACGGGAACCCACTCATCGCCTTGTCTTGCAAAGAGCCGCGCTACGTGTCCCCCTGCGGAAGCGGGACTGATAAGCAGGCGCAATCGCTCGTTTTGCAACACGCCCGAGCCATTCTCTGCACGGGCGAGCGTGCCCGAATTCGGCACGTTGGGCGGACTCACTGCGACGATGGGCGCGAGAATCGTGGCGTCGTTGCCAGCGCGACTGCGCAACATAAGGCTCAGGCGTGGCTTCGCGCCCACGCGCACCCTAAATCGCGCGTCCACGACGCCGTTTGGGGGCAGCAAATCAGCATCTACTTCAGGGCGGCTCAACACTTCTGCGTCTCCGAGCGACTGCACCGTCAGCTGGATGCGGTCGTTTTGCCACGTTCCTGCGCCAATGTTGCGGATGCGCACGACGATCTCGGTCGTCTCGCCGGGGTTCAGCACAGCGCGCCGCGCGGCAACGGTTTCCAAGCGCAGGCGCGGCTGCAACGGATACACCCGCGCCGACGACTCGGACTGCAGCTCGGTCAGCGTTGCGCCGCGCGCGCCCGCGAACGCATAGCGCAGCCATATCACACCGCTTTCGGGAATCGTTGCCTGAAGCGGCGCGTGGTCAGGCGCATCAAGAGTAAACTGGTCGCCCACTCTGCCGCGCACCTCCAGTACGCCCTCGGGCGGCAGGGTGCGTCCCACCTTAAGCGCGAACCGCTCGCGTAAGCGCAGCACCTGCGCCTCCGCAAAATACGCCCAGTCATAACTCGCGTTGCCCTTCGCGTCGGTCTCAAACGCCACGCGCACGGTCTTGCCCGCGTAGGGCGTCAGGTTCACCGACAGGGCGCGCCAGCCCGAGGTGGCGCAGTCCGCTTCCGCCACGAGTTGACTGTCGACATAAATCCGCGCCTGCACGCCGTTATGGGGGTTCTGCGGGTCGTCGCGGCGGATATTGTCGTCCACGCCCGCCCACGCCATCAACACGAGCAGGTCGCCCTCGTTCACAGTGGGCAAGGCAACCTGAAACTCGTTGCGGGCAGGGCGGGCTGACGGGTGCAAAAATCCCGCTCGCATCGGCGCACCGCCCGAAGTCACCGTCCGCACGCTCGCGGGCGCGGTCGAGTTCGTGAGCTGCCCCCGCCCCCAGCGCGCTGTAAAGTCATCCAGCACATGCACGCCATCGGAATAGGGTTGAGAACATGCCGCCGCGATGAGTAATCCGACGAGAAGGAACCAGAGGAACTTCATCGCGAAAGTCTATTCGGTACGGAGAAACCGAATCCTGCCTCGGCTTCGTCTGCAAGAGTGTTGATTGGAGGCTCAAACAAGGAGATACCTGTTGATCACTCACGCAGCAGTTCGCGATACAGGTTCTGCTGCTCGCGCAGTGCGGCGCGTTCCGGGTCGTAAGGGTCAACATGGATGGTGACCTCCGCGGGACGCAGCGCCTGCTCGATGCGTTTTTCTATGGCGTCGGCAACATCGTGCGCTTGTTGTAGACTCCAGTCGTTCGGCAACACGATATGTACATCCACATAGCGCATCGCGCCCGCGCGCCGGGTACGCAGGTTGTGGTAATTCAATAAGTTCGGCTCCGAGCGTAGAATCTGGTCAATCAACGTGAGATCTTGCTGAGGCAGACGGTGGTCGATAAGTTCGTGGAACGCGCGCGTTGCCAGTTGCCACGCGCCCCGAAACAACCAGAGCGCGATGCCAATCGCCAGGAGCGCGTCGATGAACACCCAGCCCGTGAAATAGATTGCGCCCAGCGCGATTAACAATCCCAGACTCGTCCAGAAGTCGATCATCAGGTGCTGTCCGTTGGACATCAACGCGAGTGAGTGTGTGCGTTTGCCGGTGCGCCATACATACTGTCCAACGGCGAGGCTGGTGATGGTCGATAGCGCCATTACGCCCATACCCCATTCCAGCCGCTCCAGCTCGCTGCCGACAATCAGGCGGCGCACTCCCTCAATGAGTAGATAACCGACGA
This sequence comes from Fimbriimonadales bacterium, assembly GCA_026416065.1. GTDB lineage: Bacteria > Armatimonadota > Fimbriimonadia > Fimbriimonadales > GBS-DC > GBS-DC. Next base: position 1,656 of record JAOAFW010000015.1, on the reverse strand, counting down.
TGAGCATCAGCAGGATTGACTCGCCGAAGCCGGCGAGTGTCTCCGCCTTGCCGTGTCCGTAGGGATGTTGCTCGTCTGGGGGCGCCGCGCCGACGCGCACCCCCAGATAGGCGAAAAACGAGGCGACGACATCGGTCGCAGAGTGCAACGCCTCCGTCAACAGGCTTACCGAGCCAGTCAGGAGCGCGCCGACCAGCTTCACCCCCGCTGCTGTCAGGTTGTAGCCAAGCGAGACAACCGCCGCACGGCGTTTAGCGTGTACTTCGCCAACGGACAAGTGGGGCATCGGTGAAGGAAGTATACCCAAGTGTCTGAACACGCCCGAGTAGCGTTTCCAGCCCCTCTCCTACGGCACAGGAGAGGGGCTGGGGTGAGGGCTACTTAAACAACGGCGCAAACACCAGCGCCACGATGCTCATCAGTTTGATGAGGATGTTCATGCTGGGACCAGTGGTGTCTTTGAACGGGTCGCCGACAGTGTCGCCCACGACGGCGGCTTTATGCACATCGCTGCCTTTACCGCCTTCGTGACCTTCCTCGATGTATTTCTTGGCGTTGTCCCATGCACCACCGGCGTTCGCCATCATCAAGCCTGTCACGACGCCCATGCCGAGCGCGCCTGCGAGGAATCCGCCCAACGCCTCTGCGCCCAGCCCGAAACCCACTGCCAGCGGCGCAATCACGGCAATCGCGCCGGGCAGAATCATCTCTCGCAGCGATGCGCCGGTGACGATGTCAATACAGCGGTTGTAATCAGGCTTGCCCTTACCTTCCAGCAGCCCCAGATCGCGGAACTGGCGACGCACCTCCTCCACCATCTGGTCGGAAGCGCGGCTGACGGCTTTCAGGGTGAGCGCAGCGAACAGGCTCGGCATCGCAATCCCGATGAGCATACCAATCAGCGTCTGCGGGTTCACGAGGTTAATCGCCTGCAGCCCGGTCTGGCTCTGGTAGGCAGCGAACAGCGCGAGTGCAGTGAGTGCCGCGCTGCCAATCGCGAAGCCCTTGCCAATCGCTGCGGTGGTGTTGCCCAGCGAGTCGAGTTTGTCGGTGATTTTGCGCACGCTTTCGCCAAAGCCCGCCACCTCTGCGATACCGCCCGCGTTGTCGGCAATCGGACCGTAGCTGTCGGTGCTCATCACGATGCCAATCGTCGCCAGCATGCCAACGCCTGCCAGCGCGATGCCGTACAAGCCGTTGGTCGCGAACGCCACCCAGATCGCGCCCGCGATGCCCAGCAGGGGCAACACCGTGCTGAGATAGCCGACCCCGATACCCGCGAGGATGTTCGGCGCGACGCCAAAGCGCGAGGATTTCGCAATCTCACGGATGGGGGAACCGCTGGTGTAGTACTGACTCACCGCACCGATGAACACACCTGCAAACAACCCCGCCAACACCGCCCAATACGGCGCGAGGCTGCCCACCAGCGTATTCGTGATAAACGCCGCGCCCACCAGGAACAGCAGGATCGAGACGATGGTCGAGCCATTCAGCGCAAGCTGCGGGTCCATGCTGCGAAACACGCGGATCGAGAACACCCCCAGCACCGACGCAATCAAGCCGAAGGCAATCAGCGCGAGGGGCAGGATGATGTAGGGGAGTTCGTTGCCCTTGTAGAAGGTCACGGCGATGACCTGTCTCTTATACACATCT
>JAOAFW010000401.1 GCA_026416065.1 Fimbriimonadales bacterium | reverse complement strand
GCGTGGGGTATGTGAACCTGCCGAGCATCGGCGCGGAGGTGCATCTGCCGTTCGGCGGCGTCAAAGGCAGCGGCAACGGGCACCCCAGCGCGTCCGCCCTGTTCGACGCCGTGACTCACAAGGTCGCCTTCACGGTCAATCACGCGACTGAAATCAAGATGGCGCAGGGCTTGAGCGCGAAGGTGAAGTAGTTGTTGCGCGAACTGCTTGAAAAGGTTCGTACCGAGACGGGCGCGCCTGCGCTGGGCGCGCTCGTCGGCGATTCGCGTCGCACACGCGCGCAGGCAGTGGTCGGTGTCCGTGAAGCGGGTAAATCGGACAAAGCCCGCACGAACGACCCGTTCCACATCGGTTCCTGCACCAAGGCGATGACCGCCACGCTCGCTGCGCGCCTCGTGGAGCAGGGCAAACTCCGATGGGAACATACCGTCGCGGAAGCGTTCCCTGACCTCAAGACGCGGATTCGCCTTGAGTACCATTCGGTCACGCTGCGCCAGCTGCTGTATCATCGGAGCGGTTTACCCGAAGACCGTGCGCCGAACCCCGTTCTGTTCCTGAAAATTCGCGGATTGCAGGGCGACATGCGTCAGCAGCGGCTCAAGGCAGTGGAGTGGATTCTGGAGCAAGAGCCTGCTGCCGAGCCGGGCGCACGGTTCGCTTACTCCAACTTCGGCTATCTGGTTGCCGGCGCAATGCTGGAGCAGGTGACCGGACGAAGCTGGGAAGAGTTGATGCGAGAGTATCTGTTCAAACCGCTCCGAATGCGCACAGCGGGCTTTGGCGCGCCCCAACACTTCGCGGGACATAGCGGCGAGCCGCCCAAACCTACTTTTTACGACAATCCGCCCGCTTTGGGACCGGCAGGCACGGTACACTGCAGCCTGCGCGATTGGTCGGCGTTTGTACAACTTCATCTGCGCGGGGCGCGCCGCGTGAAAACCACCCTGCTGCGTCCCGAGAGTTTCGCAGAACTGCACGCCGATCCCTACGGTCAAGGCTACGCGATGGGTTGGGCGATTACCGAATCGGGCGCACTGACCCACGCGGGCAGCAACGTCTTCTGGTTTGCGGTCGCGCTCGTAGAGCCGTCGCGCGATCTGTTTCACCTGGTCGCCACGAACTGGGGACATCCCAAAGCACGGGAAGCGTGCGATAAGGCTCTGAGCGCACTGAAAACACTTGCGGGGCGTTAGGCAGGAACAGCTCGTGCTCTCTCGTAAGAATTAGCTATGCCAGTGCAAACGCCTATCAAACGGCAAGCGGCAGCACCGCCCATGCCTTTTGGCGAACTTTCGTGGATGGCGGGGGCAGATCGTGCTGCGGTACGCCGCCTGATTCCGAAACCGGGTCAGGTATGGCGCACGGTTCCACCCGTGAACGCCTACGAACTGCAACAGCGATGCGAGTGGCTCAGCAAGCGGAGCATCAAGACACAGAGCAAATTGTTCGCGTTGCGCCTTGCGGTGAGCATGTGCGACCTGACGACGCTGGAGGGGGCGGACACGGAAGAGAAGGTACGCCGCCTGTGCAGCCGGGCGCGCAATCCCTACACACCCCGCGATGGGATGCCCGACGCCGCAACCGTCGCCGCGCCGCCTGTCGCCGCCGTGTGTGTGTACCCGAACCTTATCGCCGTCGCGAAAGAAGCGTTGCAGGGTACGGACATCAAAGTTGCCGCGGTGGGCACGGCGTTCCCTTCGGGTCAGTATCCGCTCCGTCTACGCCTTGCCGATGTGAAGTGGGCGATCCGCGAGGGCGCGGATGAGATCGATATGGTCATCAATCGCGGCGCGTTCCTGCAAGGCGATTATCGACGCGTGTTCGACGAAATCACGAAAGTGAAAGACACCTGCGGCGAGCGCGTCCACCTGAAAGTGATTTTGGAGACAGGCGAGCTGGGCGACTACGACGCGATTCGCAAAGCGTCCCATCTTGCGTTGATGGCAGGCGCGGATTTCATCAAGACCAGTACAGGCAAGATTCAGCCCGCCGCGACGCTGCCTGCAACGCTGGTGATGCTGGAAGCCATTCGCGATTATTACGACGCCACAGGACGCGCTGCCGGGATGAAGCCCGCTGGAGGTATCCGCACAGCGAAGGACGCCATCCGCTACCTGGTACTGCTCCACGAAACGCTTGGCGATGAATGGCTCACGCCCGAGCGGTTCCGCTTCGGCGCAAGTTCGCTGCTGAACGACCTGCTGCGCCAGTTAGTAAAGCAACTCACAGGCAGCTATCGCGCAGAGGACGAATTCTCCTATGACTAACCGTACGGTCAAATTTCTTAGATAATGTGCAGGAAGCTCGGAGTCGATGTATAATAGGACATTCCACAGGAAGGTGACAGTTATGCACATGAGACGCAACGGCTTTACGCTCATCGAGCTGCTCGTCGTCATCGCGATTATTGCGATACTGGCGGCAATCCTGTTCCCTGTGTTCGCTCAGGCGCGCGAGAAGGCGCGCCAGACCCAGTGCATGAGTAACCTGCGCCAATCGGCGACCGCTGTGCTGATGTATGCCCAGGACGCGGATGAGCATTTCCCGATGGCGCTTTACGCCCCTGCTCCACGCCCGAGCGGCGGCAACTGCGTGATGACCGTGTTCGACGCCATCCAACCCTACATGAAAAACATCGATATCACAAAGTGTCCCAGCGCGCCCCAGGCGCTCTACTTGAATGCAGCGTTCCAGATGCTGATGGGCTATCCGTCGTGCACGCTGCCAGAATCAATCAGCTACATGTATAACTATGATGTGATTCGCGCGGGGCGCACGCCGCTGGGTTCGGGTTCCATCAGTCGTGGTACCGTCGCTTTGGCGGAAATCCCACTCGTCGCCGAGACCACCATGATTTTCGACGCTGACATCGCGCTCTCGGGCAGCTGCAACCTCATGCGTCGTCAACCGAACGACTCCAGCATTCAGTTCCCTATCCCCATCCGTGCTCGCCATAACGAGTTCGTGCAGGCGAACTACGTGGATGGTCATGCAAAAGCCGTCAAGGGGCGCAAATATCCCGGCACGGACTGCAGCTATCTCTATCCCGGGCAGCCCACCAATCCGCCGTTTGTGGGACGCAACGAACTTTGGTGCGTCGGCTCGGGTCCCTATGCCCGCTACTGCGGACTGCCCGCCAGCGACCCGTTCAACAGCTGCCGTCCCTATCTGGAAGGCGTTGCGGATCAAGATGCGCAGGGACCATGCTATCGCGCCCTGCGATAATATCAACACCAATTTCGGAACGTAACCATCTGTTCCGGAGTCAATACAGAGCAGGATCGAGGAGGAGACACTATGCGAAGGGGCTTTACGCTGATTGAGCTACTGGTCGTCATTGCGATTATTGCGATACTGGCGGCAATCCTGTTCCCTGTGTTTGCGCAGGCGCGTGAGAAGGCGCGTCAGACCCAGTGCATGAATAACCTCAAGCAGATGGCGACCGGTACGCTGTCGTACATTCAGGATTATGAAGAGAAGTTCCCGATGGCGGTCTACGCGCCTGCGCTGAACCGCAGCGGACAACAGTGCGCCTTCACCCTGTTCGACGCGGTAGATCCGTACATCAGGAACCTGGACATTACTCGCTGTCCCAGCGAGCCGAACGCGCTGTACCTGAATGCAGGTTTCCGCGCCGTTATCAACATGCCCACCTGCAACCTGCCTGAGACGATCAGCTATATGTACAACTACGATCTGCTGCCGCCGGGGCGCACGCCAATTGACCAGAACCCGCCCGCCGTTAGCAAGGGCACTGTGTCGATTGCAGAGGTGGAGTTCCCCGCCGAGACGACCATTAACTTCGAGGCGGATCTGGCGTTGGGTGGCACAGGCAGCGTGTTGCGCCGCACCCCGACCAGTAGCAGTATCTTCCTGATTGTGCCCGTACGAGCGCGCCACAGCGAGTTCATTCAGGCGAACTTCGTGGACGGACATGCCAAAGCCGTCAAAGGGCGCAAACTCGGTCAGGCGGGGCAGGGCATGCAGTATACTTATCCGGGACGCACTGGAAACGACCCGTTCACCGGGCGACTGGGGCCTGACTTCTGGTGCGTGAGCGGTACGCCCTATGCCCGCTATATCGGCACACAGCCCAACGATCCGTTCAACAGCTGTCGTCCGTATCTGGAAGGTATCGCGACGGAGGATAGTCTGGGCAAGTGCTACAAGTACATTCGCCTCTGAGCTGATTGTATGACACTAACACCTCGCGCCTGGGTGTTGCTGGGATTGGGCGGGCTGGTCGCTCTGTTGGGCGCCGCCCGCCCTGAATTCTTGGGGCTGACGCTGCTAATTGACCTGCTGGTGATTTTAGCCATCACGGTTGATGCGTTCACTTTGCCCCGCGCCGAGACATTTCGCGTACAGCGCCGGCATGAGCGCGTGCTCTCTCTGGGCGCAGCGAATCGGATTGAGCTGCGCTTGGAGCATGTACTGACCACTTCACGCCGTGCTCGCCTGCGCGACGAGCCGCCCCCGCTGTGTGACTACGACCGGCGCGAGTTTGTCCTGACGCTTCTCCCAGACCAGCCTGCGCAGGTTGCCTATCACCTCACGCCGCGCTATCGGGGCGAGGCGCGGTTTGAAGATGTGTTCCTGCGGGTGGAAGGACAATTTGGCTTGACGGAGCGCGACTACCGCCTGCCTGCCCGCGAAATCGCGCCTGTCTACCCCAACCTGTTGCAGATGCGCGAGTACGACCTGTTGCGCCATCGAGGACGCCTGCAACAGATGGGCTTTCGGCAACTGCGCTTGCGGGGGCGGGGTACCGAATTCGAATCGCTGCGCGAGTACACCCCCGACGACGAGTTCCGCCGAATCGACTGGAAAGCCACCGCCCGGCGCGGCAAGCCTATCGTGCGCGATTACCAAACCGAGCGCAGCCAGAACGTAATTCTGATGCTGGATGCGGGACGCAACATGCTCGCGGAAGTAGAAGGCAAGCGCAAGTTCGACGCGGTGCTGAACACTGCACTGATGCTTGCGTATGTGTCGGTGCAGATGGATGATAAAGTAGGCGCGCTCGTGTTCGCCGACGAAATCGATATTTTTAGCCCACCCCAGCGCGGCAGGACTCAGGTGAGCAAACTCGTAGAGGCGTTGCACAACGCGCAGCCGCGCATGGTCGAGTCCGACTATCTTTATGCTGTGACCTACTTAGCAAAACGCTGGCGAAAACGCTCGCTGATTGCACTGTTCACCGACTTGATTGATCCGGACGCCTCGCGGATGGTCTTGCATGCGATGGGCACGCTGGCGCGGCAGCACCTCTGCGTAGCGATAACCGTTTCCGACCCACGCCTACACGCTCTGAGCCAGCGGACGCCCAACACGCCTGCCGATCTGTACCGTCGCACCGTCGCGATCCAGACGCTTGATGACCGACTCGCTGCGATGCGCACGCTGGAGCACATGGGCGTCCACTGCATCGACGCTGAACCCGATACGCTTGTGGCGAACTTGGTGAACTACTATCTGCAGGTGAAGGCGCGTGGGGGGCTGTAGCTATGCCTCGTATCCCGGCGTCGGCTTGCCCACCACACGCACAATCACCCCCAAAATCAGCACGCCCAACAACAGCGCAACCCACACGGGCAAACCGAACCCCGTCGCTACATCGCCTATCAGCCACGCCGCCACGCCCACCACAAGCGCGTAGGGCATCTGGGTGCGCACATGGTCAATATGATCCGAGCCAGAGAAGATGGATGATAACACCGTTGTATCCGAAATCGGCGAGCAGTGGTCGCCGAAGGTCGCGCCCGCCAGCACCGACGAGAGCGTCGCAATCAGATAGAACTGCTGCGCCGACGGCTCCATACCTGCGGTGAGGCTGTGCGCCAGCGGAATCGCCAGCGGCATCAAGATGCTCATCGTGCCCCACGAGCTGCCAATCGCGAAGCTAATCGCCGCGGCGGTGAGCGTGGTGAGCGCAGGTAGCCACGCGGGACTGACCGCTCCCTGTAGCGACTGCACCAGATATTGCGCCGTGTGCAACTCTTCGCAAATCGCGCCGATGCTCCACGCCAGCCCCAAGATGACTACCGCCAGCACCATCGAGCGCACGCCCCCCACCCAAGCGTCAAAGGTCTCGCGCATGCTCAGAGCGCGCGTCGCGCCCACACAGCCAAACGCCGTCAGACACCCCAGAAACGCTCCCCAAGTGAGACTCACATACGAGTCGGCGTTTGCCAGCACAGAGCGCACGCTCATCGCTTCGCCTGCATTCAAAGCACCGTAGTAGCCCGTGTAAAACAGCCCGCCAATCGCCCCGCCCAACGCGGCTAAAATGGGCAGCAACGCGCTCCAGAGCGAGCCGTGCAGATGGTCGGGAGGCAGTAGCTCCGCCGACTCGTAGTTCGCCAGCGGCGACGCGCCGTCCGCCAGCACTTTGCCCGTTGTGCGCGCCCGCAACTCCGCCCGGTACATCGAGCCGAAGTCGCGCCGCAGCCAGATGAGCCACGCGATGAATACCAGCGCGAAAATGGGGTAGAAACGATACGGAATGCTCAGTAGAAACGCCCAGTACGGCTCCAGCCCAATCCCCGACGCCTTGAAGCTGTCGGCAATCAGCGAGACTTCGAAGCCAATCCATGTGCCTATCAGCGCAAGGTTCGCCACAGGCGCGGCGGTGGAGTCGATGAGGTATGCTAGCTTCTCGCGCGAGACGCGATATTTGTCGGCTAAGGGACGCATCGTCGCGCCGACAAAGAGGGTGTTTGCGTAATCGTCGATGAAGATGACCAGCCCCATCAGGTACGCGCTGAGTTGCACGCCGCGGTCGGAGCGCACGCGCCGGCTCAAAACGCGCACAATCGCCTTAAGCCCGCCTGCCCGCGTAATCACGCCCAACATCCCGCCCAGCAACATCGTGAAGCCGATAATCTGCAGATGGCTGCGGTCGGCGTAGGCGTTGAGCAGATAAGTATCCACCATGCGCAGCGACGCGGTGAACGGATCTGCACCCGCAATCATCCACGCTCCGAGCCAGATGCCCCCCGCCAGCGCGAGAACGACTTGCCTAAGCAGTAACGCCAGCCCGATCGCCAGCAACGGGGGCATCAGGCTCCACCACGCAGGAACAACGCGCAACGCGCCGTCGCCTCGCTCTGAGCCTGCCTGCCACTCGTAGCGCAACTGTCCCGCCGGATTCAGGCGCACTTCCCGCTGAAATGCGCCCGCGTCATCCGTTTTCGCCTCGACCGCTGCGATGAGGTTGCCCGCGTTGTCTTGGAAACGGATGACTGTCGGTGTGTTTGGGGGTAATTCTTTGCCCGAAATTTCAACGGGTACGCCTGAGAGGGCGACAGAGGGGAGGGTGATTTCAGCGGCTTGAGCAGGCGCAAGGAGGAAGAACAGAAGTAGAGCGTTCAGGATTGCCCTCACCCCCTGTCCCCCTCTCCCACCGCGTGGGAGAGGGGGTATCGTCCCCCCTCTCCGTTTACGGAGAGGGGGCTGGGGGGGGAGGTGTATCATTGCTTCCCCCCACCCGTCAGTTCCTTGCGCAGTTTCAACGCCTGCTCGTGTCCGGGTTGCAGAGCGAGGGCTTTTTCCAGCTCCACCAGCGCGTCATCTTTCTGCCCCAGTTTAGCATAGACGGCGGCGAGGTGATAGCGCAAGTCGGCGGTGTCCGGCGCGGTCTGCACGGCGATACGCATTTCACGCAAGGCATCTTCATAGCGTCCCAGTTTGTACAGTACCCAGCCGTGCGTGTCGTGATATGCGCCCATATTCGATTTGATGGCGATGGCGCGGCGTATCAGGCGTAGGGCTTTCTCAAGGTCGCGTCCATCCTCCGCCAGGGCATAGGCGTAGTCGTTCATCGCCAGATGGTTGTTGGGGTCTAACTCCAGCGATTTCTCGAACCAGCGGGCGTATTGGTCGCGTTTTCCCGACAGGAACGCCAGCGTGCCCAACACCTGATAGAAGCCTGCGCGGTCAACCTCAACAGGAATCTCTTTTGCACGCGGCTCGTACTGGACAAGGAACTCATATGCTTGCTCGGCGGGGCGGTTCGTCTGCGCCATGTATGCTCGGTAAACCTCTTGCAACGCCACGTTGAGGTTTGACGATTGATCCACATCCTGCTTGAACAGCTCCGCCGCGCCGGCGTAGTCGCGCGTTTCTAACTTCTGCACGCCCTGTTGGAGCAGGGTTTGTTCAGGGCGCGCCTCTTCCTTCCGTCCACAACCTGTAAGTATCAGAATGGGTACAAGCAACCAGCCCAGTTGTCGCATGGCGAATATTATACATTCGGCGCATAGTCGATAGAAC
>JAOAFW010000384.1 GCA_026416065.1 Fimbriimonadales bacterium | reverse complement strand
CGCTCGTCGGCAGCGTCAGATGTGTATAAGAGACAGGGGTAGAGACCGTGCTGAAAGACCGTCCGCGTTTGACGGCGCGGCTACCAGGCGTGGTGAACCAGCCACTGCGCGTGGTGCTGGATTCAAGGCTGCGAATTGTGGAAGCCCTCACCTCCCTGTCCCCCCTACGCAGTGAGACGGGGGAGGCTAATACCCTCCTCTCCCACGCTGTCGGAGAGGAGAACAAAGGGGGTAAGGGCAACACGCTCATCTTCCACCTTGCTCCCCTTGATGAACGCTTGCGTGCGAAAATCGAGAAACTACAATCGTGGGGCTTTGAGATGGTTGGTATCTCTCCCGACCCCAACCAGCCTGACCGGGTGCCCGTGCAGGGGGTGGTGGAAACCCTTGCTGAGCGCGGTATATCCAGTATCTTAGTCGAGGGTGGGGGTCAGGTCGCCGCGTCGTTTCTGGAGGCGAAGCTTGTAAACCGCGTCGCTTATTTCTACGCGCCGAAGCTAATCGGTGGCGCCGTTGCCCGAACCGCCTTAGAAGGGCTGGGCGTCGCAAAGGTCGCCGATGCACCGCGCGTGAGTAATGTATCTCTCCGCAAGCTGGGCGAAGACTGGTTAGTAGAGGGGGATGTAGAGTATCCCTAAGCCAGTACCAGCTGCACCAGCTCCCGCGCGGCGACTACCGACTCGGCGAACACCTGCAGAGCGAACTCAGCGTCCTGCTCTGTCATAATCAGCGGCGGCTCCAGGCGAATCACTTTCGGGGTGTTCAGCGTGTAGGCGGCGATCACGCCTCGCTGAATCATGTTGGTGATGGTCAGTTCCCCAAAGTCGGCTTCATGGAACTCGACACCGATCATCAGCCCGCGCCCGCGCACCTCCTGCACGAAGTCGGGATACTCGGTTTGTACCTGGCGCAGTCCTTGCAGCAGCTGCTCACCAACGCGCTGCGCGTTCTCCGCGAGTCCCTCTTGCTCAATGACTTCCAGCGTCGCCAGCCCTGCGGCACAAGCAAGTTCGTTGCCGCCGAAGGTGCTGGTGTGCAGCAGAGGGTTCTCGCCGAACATCTCTTCCCAGAGTGTTGCGCTGGCGGAGAAGGAGCCAATCGGCAGCACACCGCCGCCCAGCGACTTCGCCAAGGTCACAATATCGGGGTTCACGCCCGCATGCTCGATGCCCCAGAGTTTGCCCGTGCGTCCCAACCCCGTTTGTACCTCGTCCACAATCAGTACGGCGTTATAGCGGTCGCACAGTTCGCGCAGGCGAGGCAGGTAGTCGTCGGGCGGAATGCGAATTCCACCCTCACCCTGAATCGGTTCAATAATCACCCCTGCGGTCTGCTCATCGAAGTGCGCCGCCACGGCGTCGGCGTCGCCAAATGGCACATGCACGAAGCCGGGCAGCAGCGGGTCAAACGGCTTGCGATATACCTCACGCCCACTGGCGGAGAGGCTACCCATCGTCTTGCCGTGATAACTGCCAATCGCGCTAATCATCTTCACGCGCCCCGTCGCCTTGCGAGCGAGCTTAATTGCGCCCTCCACCGCCTCCGTACCTGAGTTGCAGAAAAAGGTGTATTGCAGGTCGCCCGGCAGAATCTGCGCCAGTTTTTCGGCGAGTTTCGCCTGCGGCGCGTTGAACATGATTTTGCTGGGCATAGGCATCAGGTTCAGCTGGTGTTTCACCGCCTCCACCACTTTCGGGTGGCGATGCCCCAGCGCAAACATTCCATAACCGCCCAGACAGTCCAGAAACTTGCGCCCCTGTGCGTCCCAGATATAGCAGCCCTCGGCGTACCACTCTACGCCCAGCCCTGCGA
>JAOAFW010000383.1 GCA_026416065.1 Fimbriimonadales bacterium | reverse complement strand
CTACGGCGAGGTCGCCTGGCACGCCGTGTAGCACAGGTGGCGTGTTGTCAATCACCGTCACGGTGAAGCTGCAGGTTGCAGTGTTGCCAGCCGCGTCGGTGGTGGTCAGCGTAATCGTATGGGCTCCGAGTACAAGCGGCGTGCCCGGCGCGGGCGACTGGGTAATCGTCAGGTTGCTACTGCAGTTATCGGACGCCGTCGCGCTGCTGGCGAAGTCTTCCAGGGTGTAGGTGCAGTTGCTGCCCACACTGCGCGAGGCGTTTGGCGGGCAACTCACTGTGGGCGGCGTGTTGTCTATCACCGTCACGGTGAAGCTGCAAGTGGTAGAGCCACAGCTATTGGTTGCGGTGGCAACGACCGTCGTGGCGCCTACAGGGAAGTTATGGATAGCCGAGATTGGATTGCCGTTGACGGTGTAAGTAATCGTCGGCGTGGGCGTCCCGGACGCCGATACATAGCTGTTCAGGTTAACCTGTGCATAACACTGCCCAGCATCGTTGTTCACCGTGATTGAACTCGGACAGTTGATGCTCGGTGTAGTGTTCACCGTGAGAATGGCGGCGTTCGTGGTCGCCGAACCACAAGCATTCGTAAATACTGCACGATACCGGTTCTGATTCTGCGACGCGCTCGCCGTGAAGGAGAGCGTGGTGGAAGTAGCGCCCGAGATGTTGCTCCAGGTCGCGCCGCCGTTCGTGCTGACCTGCCACTGGACACTGGGGGCAGGGCTACCGCTTGCTGCTGCTGTGAAGGTCACCGAAGCCCCCGCGCACGCGGTCTGGTTCGCAGGATGTATGGTAATCACCGGCGGTGCATTGACCACGAGCGTCCCTGTAGTGGTGGCGAAGTCATCAGAGTTTACTCGCACTTCCGCGCGTACAGTGAATGTGTAAGTGCCTGCAGGCACACTTGTTCCCACGTTCAGCGTCAGTGTACTGGTACGCGAGTTTTGACCTCCTGTAAATCCTACTGGGTTGGGGGAGAAGCTGTGTGTAATGCCGGCAGGAAGACCTGATATAGAAAGATCTGCATCGAAAGATCCTGTTGAACCTTGCCCTGTGCCGCGATTGATGGTCACTGTGTAGCTTACAGATCCCCCCGCGCAAGTGGTCTGCAAAGTCGGGTTGAGAGTCACGCTGCCAATACGAGGGGCATCGGTAAATGTCGTTGTGGCGACCTGTCCGGAGGATTGCCCGATTGCTGTCAACAAGAACACTGCGCCTAAATGATTGGGCTGGATAATAAACTCGTCGTTGTAAATCTCTCCTTGTGCGTCGGCGATTGCGGACAGTTCATAGTAATGTCCAAATGAAGACTCGATGGTTAACAAAACCGTTTCGCCCGGTTCCCAGCCCGTGCCTGTGATGATGACGGTCTCACCGGGGTAGTAATCGGCTTTATCGGTCGTAACGGTTGCCTGCGCCTGTGCAAGAGCGACTCCTAACAGCAGGCATCCTATTAGCAAGAGTGCCTGAACAAGACATTTTGACCTACTCATCGCGTATGCCTCCCTTTCGGCAGGTTGCGGTTTGTGAGGCAGCCCTACCGATGCAACGATGTCATTATAACACGGTCAATAGTGTGTTGTCAATCGTTTTTTTTGCTAATTGGGGGGTGTTAAGGGGGCTTTCTTTTCTGTGTTTTGGAGTCGTTGGAAAGTCGGCGAACGGTAGTTTCTGGTAGATCCGCACCGGGACGCCGACGCCGCGAGGGAATGCACTTAGCGTCGACGTCCCGACAGTGGCAGGGATGTGTGCGATGTTATCGTTGGCGTCGGCGGCGCAGCCCCAGTAGGCTGACTAAGCCCGTGCCCAGCGCAATCATGCTGGCAGGCTCGGGCGCAATCAGTTTCGAGGAACCCGTTTGCCCACCCGGCAGCTGAATGCCTTGCAGGTGCACCATCGCACTCGTATTTTGCCCCGCGAAATCAGCTTCCGAAACGCCAAACAGTTTGAAGCTGGCTGTGCCGCCGGGCAACAGACGCTGAGAAGGCGGAGCTGACTTAAAGTTCACCTGTACGTTGAAGCTCAACCCAGCGTTGGTGGTGTTGCCGAGCGTAATTCCAGTGATGTAAGGATCGCTCGTGAAGTGCGCGCTGGTGGGTAGAGTGTTGAACTTGAGAAACAGCTCACGCAAGAACTGTCCGGGGGCACTGGTGTTGTTATGGGTAATGTTTACCTGCACGCCTCCCGAAATGTTGTTAATGGTCATCGTCGCCCAAGGGGACGTACCGTTCGGCGTGTTGCCGGTCCAGACAGTGGTAAAATGAAACACAATATTCGCCTGCGCGAACTGCATCGACGCAAGCAGCCCGACCAGGACTCCGAACATCCATCGATTCCTCATCATAGACCTCCTGTGTTTTTGGTTTTATGGTGCTTGTGGTTCACTCAGCTGAGTTTCCCCCAAAGTCATTTCAAGGAGCAGAATGCTCCGAGAACTCCTGAAGCAACTTCCGTGCCAGACCTGCGATTTTCAGATGGCAATCGGGGAACTCTGGGAATATTGACGGCATGTTCCCGCACGATTGCCTGCTTTTTCTGCGGCAGGGAATGGCATAACTGAAGCGGGGAGGGTTTGCTATGCGACCAACTTTAGCGGATACAAGGGTATTGAGTGAACGTAGTTTAGCGTGCTTTGGGCTGTTATTGCTGCTTGTGTTTGCCCTTGGGGGGCAGTTGCCGGCGCAGAGCGTGCCGTACGTACCGGGTCGCCTGCTGGTGAAGTTTCGCGCGGATATATCGGCGACTCAGGCGCAGGGGATTGTGCACGCGTCGGGCGCACGCATCGTGGGCGAGATACCGCGTATCGGGGTCAAAGTGATCCAGTTGCCGCCGCGTGCGAGCGAGATGGCGTACGCCCGTGCCTTCGGGCAGCGTCGTGAGGTGCAGTATGTTCAGCTGGACCAGATCCATCAGCCGGCTCAGATAACGCCGAACGATTACTACTATCCCTATCAGTGGCATTTGCCGAAGATTAGTGCGCCACTCGCGTGGAGCTATACCACAGGCAGTTCAGGGGTGATTATTGCGGTGTTGGATACGGGGGTAGATGCCGCTCATCCTGACCTTGCCGCGAAGATGGTACCTGGCTGGAACTTTTTCGATAACAATGCTGACTCCAGCGATGTGCTGGGGCACGGAACACGGATTGCCGGCATCGCGGCGGCAGTGAGCAACAATTCAACAGGAGTAGCCTCCGTCGCCTGGGGATGCCGTATTATGCCAATTCGGATCTCGTCCCCCTCGGGATTGGCTTCGGATACCACTATCGCGAGTGGGCTTATCTGGGCGGCGGATCGCGGGGCGCGTGTCGCGAATGTGAGCTACGATATTAACGAGAGTCCCCTGATTAGCGACGCGGCGCGCTATTTTCAGGCGCGAGGCGGCGTGGTGATTTTCGCCGCAGGCAACGCTGGAGCGTTCCTCTCACGAGCCGATGACCCCAACATTCTCCATGTTAGCGCCACCGACCGGAACGACGTCATCAATTCCTGGTCTACTACGGGCAATTTCATTGACCTGAGCGCGCCCGGAAGCGGAATTAGTACCACCAATCTGGGCGGCGGCTATGCTTCCAGCACAGGCACTTCCGCTTCGGCGCCGATTGTTGCCGGTGTCGCCGCGCTAATCTTGTCAGTCAATCCCAGCCTGAGTGGTCAGCAGGTGCAAGATATTCTGAAACGATCTGCCGACGATTTAGGCAGTCTGGGTTGGGATCCTCAGTACGGATGGGGGCGTGTCAATGCTGCGCGCGCCGTCAATATGGCATTAGGAGGTAACGGGAATATAGACACCGCAGCGCCTCATGTCGGTTTCGCTTCTCCGTCGAATGGCGCGACGGTGTCTGGTGCCGTGAGCGTGCAGGTAAACGCGAGCGATAATGTGGGCGTGGCGTCGGTCAGCCTCTATGTGAACAACACGCTGTTGGGCACACGCACGGGCGCGCCCTACACCTTCAGCTGGGACACGACCCGGGTGAGCAACGGTACTTACACGCTACGGGTAGTCGCAACGGACGCCGCTGGCAACACCAATAGCGCGCAAATCAGCGTCTCGGTCTATAACGCGCCTGATACCACGCCGCCCACTGTAAGCATCACCTCGCCGGCGAACGGCGCGACGGTGGGCAACACTCAGTCCGTGACTGTCGGCGCGTCCGACAATCGGGGCGTGGTGCGGGTGGAACTCTATCTGAATGGGGGGCTGGTTGCGTCGTCGAACAGCGGCTCCGCCACCTTCAATCTGAACACGCGCCAGTGGAGTCGCGGTGCCCACACGCTGCAAGCCCGCGCCTACGACGCTGCTGGCAATATCGGCAGCTCCGCAGCCATCACCGTCTACAAGCGATAGCCTCAAACCACATCGCCCGCCCCCTTGAAGGGGGCGGGCGATGCTTGCGACACGGGATACCCCGTCTTCAGTTGCGGCACTCAACCATGAGCTTGCAGCCGTCGAAGGCGCGGTTGAGCGCGTCGACCGCACTGTTGATGTCCGAGAGGCTTGCGCCGCCTGTTGGATGTCCTGCCAGAGCGCGGTTCGCCAGCTCAAGCAGTCCGCCAACGGTGCGCGGCAGTCCCAGATTGTCCAGCGCAGTCAGCACTGACGGCGGGAGCGTGACGCAGCGCGGTAGCGCCATCGGATCCGGATAGTCGTCCGGCGTACCGAACAGTCCATCGGGTCCGGGCAGCACTGCGCGCGTGCAGATGGTTCGGCAGATCGGCATGTTGCCGAAGTTAGACAACAGCATCGCGTTGAGCCGCACGTTCAGCGACAGTGTAATGGTCTGACCCAACAGCACATTCTGGAATCGACCGTTCGGGTTGAGCGGGATGATGCTGTTGGTTGGGCATGCACCCGGATCCACCACATAGTTGCCCAGCCCTGCGGGCAGAGTGGACGCCGGTCCGCCGGCGGGCAGTCGCGCAATCAGACACGAGACCGCCGCCGAGGTCGCGCTGAACGACAGCGAGCGTCCCGGTTTGCCCACCGTCAACGGTGGATTCATCGCGATTAGCTGCAGGATCAGGTCAGCCGTGCGGATGCGGTTGAACCTGCCGCCCGTGTTGCCGTAGAAGCCCTGAGTGAGCGTGCAGAACTCGACCGCGCAGTGAACCACCACCGAGCAGCGCGTGACGCAGCCTTTGTCGTCGGTGATGACCACCGTCAGCGTCGCCGAGCCAGTGCCCGCGTTGTAGGTGACGGTGAAGGTGTTGCCCGACACCTCGCAGCTGGTAACAGTCCAGCCCGGCTGATCGAAGTACGCCACGCAGGAGGCATAAGGCGGCGTGCCACCGCTAATCGTGCCCGTTATGACGTTGCGGAGGCTATTGCACGGCGGCATCAGGAACGGGTTGAACGTGCAGGTCGGGTTCTCGTTCACCATCAGGAAGGCTTCGCAGACGACCGTGAAGCCGTTCCCGTCCGTGACCGTCGCCGTGATAATGCACGGTCCCGGCGTTGAGCGCACGACATCAACACACTGCTCGGTTCCAAGCAGGTTCCCGTCGCAATCGCGCCACTCGTAAGTGAACGGACCCACACCGCCCGTCGGGCTAACGCAGAACCGAGCCGGATTGCCCGCACACACCTCTTGAGCGAGAGGTTCTATGGAGCAATCGGTCGGAGCGCCAACCGTAACCTCACAGGTAGTCGTGCAACCCTTCGCGTCAGTGATGGTCACCGTGAAGGTCGCCGAGCGGTTGGCACACGGCTGCACCACACTGTAGGTGATCGTGAAGGTGTTGCCCGACACGGTGCAGCTATTGACCACCCAGCAGGAGCTGCTGGACACAGCGGAGCAGGTGTAGGGTCCTGTGCCGCCGCTAATCGTGCCGGTCAAGACGCCTGCCGTAGTTGGCGGGTTGAATGCACAAGTCGGATTCTCGTTTACCTCGAAGGTAACGGTACACTGCGACACGTTGCCGCAGCGATCGCGGACGGTCAGAGTAATTACGTGGCTTCCGACGCCCACCATCGTACCTGGAGGCGGCGTCTGCTCGCAGATGAGTGCGCCTTGATCGCAGTTGTCGCTAATTTGCGCCTGAGCGCAGAAATCAGGCACTGCGACCTGCTCACCAGCATTGACGCAGATCGACCGGTTAGGCGGACAGGTAATCGTCGGTGCGTTGGTGTCCACTGTCCAGGTGTAGGTCACCGTGCAGGGCGCCGTCTGGTTGCCGCAGTCGTCCACCGCCCACAGCGTGAAGGTCTGCGTGCGCCGACACCCGTCGGTCTGCACCG
>JAOAFW010000351.1 GCA_026416065.1 Fimbriimonadales bacterium | reverse complement strand
AGATGTGTATAAGAGACAGGTCTACTTTCACACAGTCTCTCATCAGGTATCCTGTAAGCGCAAGGAGTAACGAAAATGCAAAGAAATCTGTTTTGGGGATGGTTATGCCTCTTGCTTTGCACAGCGTCGGCGCAGTCCGAAGCTGACCCGATGCAGCAAGTCGTCTCGTTTCGTGAACCGGCGCAGCGTGTGGAGCAGGTGCTCAAAACGCTTTCGCAGCGCGGGGGCGTGACGCTGCTCGCCGCGCCCGAAGTGAAACACGAGATTGTGCTGATTGACGCCGAGGCGCTTACGCTGCGCCAACTGATGGACGGCTTGGCAGATGCGCTGGACGCCGAGTGGCGCAAGCAGCCCGACGGCGCGTATCGGCTGAGACGCACTGCCAATCTGGCGCAACGACGACAAGCAGTGGAGGGCGCCTACGCTGCCCAAAAACTACGCGAGCGACTCGCGGATCTGACGCCCCGCAACATTGATAACACGCTCACCGAGGCGGAACTGCGCTCCTTCTTCCGAGCCGCGCGCGAGCGGTTGGAAGCCGCGCTGGACGTGGATACCAAAAGCCGTGACGCGATTCTGAACTGGCGCGACTTCCGCAGACCGATGTACGATATTTCCCCCATCGAGCGCCTACTATTTCGCCTCCTGCAACAGATGGATTGGGCGGAGATTTCACGCATCCCTGAGGGCGAGTGCCGCTTCTACAGCAACCAGCGCGGCGCGTTCCTGCTCCCCTTCCACAAAGATCCTGAACCGCTTCTGCAGCAGTTCCTCGCGGAGATCGTGTTAGTATACACTTTCTACCACGACTCCGTAGAAGGCATCCACGAAATTGTGCAGCAGTACCATCAGAGGGGCTACGACCCGCTCTGGGACATGCTGCCTGTTAAGAGATGGATGCGCATCACAAATCCCGTTCTTTACCTGTGCGTGCGCCGTGAAAGCGAATGGCAGTTTATGATTTTTCTGCAAGTTTACGACGCGGGCGCAACCTCGCCTGCAGCGTATGACGGGGCGATAATCAATCTGGATATTCCCGAAGAGACGCTCGAGACGCGCCGCGACCTGAACTGGCGCAAGTTTCCTGTGGAATGGAGCGAGCTGGGGCAGTTGCAGTGGCAGGCATTGTGCAAAGAAATACTACCAGAGCAGCTCAAGCGGATAGACCCCGCCCGCGTGGAGCCGTTGAGCCTCGTAGCGACCGACCTTCTGCGCGCCTACGCGCGTGCGCTCCGAAAGCCGCTGATTGCGCTCCTCCACGATAAAGCCGCTGACCCCCGCCTTGCCCGAGGAGAACCCTATCAGGCGTTCCACTTCTGCCAATCGCCCGTACTGCTGGGCGATTGGCAGCCGTACTTGGCGCAGTGGGAATGGACAGATGGGGACTACCTGATTGCCAAGCCGCGTTTCGCCTCGCAGTGGTGGAATCGTCGCTACCAGCGTGATCAGGCAGCGTCGCTCATTGAGGGGGCGCGTCGGCGGGGCTACGAGAGCGCAGAAGACGCCCTGCGAGCGGCGCAGCTCGCGCCCGACGCGTCCACCCTCGCATCGGCAGGTTGGTGGCTCCGTATGAACGGCGTGCGTATTAGCTACCTCGATTTCCTAACGGCGCGGCTGATGAACGCGCTCGGAGCGCAAGCACGGCAGCGACTGCTGATGGGGCACACCGTTGCAGTGGGCGAGCTGTCCGCCATGGCGATTCAAGAGTTGAATCATCAAATCCTTGCTCAGTGGGAATGGGCGACTCTCTACGCGCCCGATGGAAGCGTCCTGAGTCGCTACGGAGTCTTTCCTGTATACTGCTACCCCGACGGCGTTCCTCTCTCGATGCAGGTGCGCCTCCAACAAGAGACCACAGTCGGCTTCTTCTGCAAGCGTCGAAACGGCGTTTGGAGCTGGTTTACCGAGTTGACCCGTCCGCACTACTTCGCGTTGACTGTCCCCCAAGATGCAGAGCAGGAAAACGACTACTCGAAAGGAGAACGCGCTCTATACAATCCTGAACGAGCGCAGTATGCCATCAGAACCAACTTCTCCTTTGAGCTTGTCCCCTTCGACGCGAACGCCGTGCGACTGGAGTTTGGCGGTTTGAATCACTACACGCCGCTGGGCAGACCCACGCGCTGGGACATGCCGCCCGAATTCGCCAAGCCTGCGTTCGAGGCGGCGCGTGAGGAAGCCAAAGCGCAACTTGAGATGGTGAGATGGCTATACAAGCAATACGATCGCTGACGGAACCCACCCACGCAAAATCGTGTATAATAAATACATGAGCCGTAGGGGGAGTCGACGATGATAGGGCGTCGCGTGTTTGGCATCGAAACCGAGTTCGGATGCTTCGTGCGGGACGAGCGCGTGGGCACTGCCGAAACTGTCGTGGAAGCCGTCAAGAACTTCGTGTTTCACAAAGCCCGACTGGGACTGATTGACCTCACCGCCCGCGATGAAGCCTTCGAACCTGCTCGCAGCGGCGGTTTTCTGATTAACGGAGGACGCCTCTATATCGACGCCGTGGGCAGCCCCTTAGAATACGCCACGCCCGAATGCGCCAGCCTGTTCGATATCGTCGCGCACGAGAAAGCGGGGCAACGCATCATCGCCAACACACTCAAACAGATGAACTGGGACGAGCGCGTGAGCTTCCACAACAATAATGTCGATCACTTCGCGGGGCACACCTTCGGCTGCCACGAGAACTACCTCGTGCGCACGGATGACCGCCTGCCCAGCGACTGGCACAAGCTCGTGCTGCCGTTTTTGACCACGCGCCAGATTTTCGCGGGCGCAGGGCGCGTCGGTGGACACCGCCTCGAACACGCAGGATTTCGCCCCTCGCTCTCCGAAGTCGCCGACCACCCCATCGACTTCATCTGGGTCTCGAATGTCTATAATGTGGAGCCAGACCCGACCGTACAGTACCAGCTTTCGCAACGCGCGGATCATATCGTGCGCGAGAACGCCTCGCGCGTGCGTTTCAACCGCGCGATTATCAACCCCAAGTGGGACAGCGTGTACGGCTACCAGAACTACCAGCGGCTGCACCTGCTGTTCGGCGAGGGCAACATGAGCGAGTACGCCACCGCGCTCAAAATCGGCACCACCTGCCTTGTGTTAGACCTCGCGGAAGCCCGCGCCCTGCCCAATTGGCTACGCCTGCAAGACGCCCTGCACACGCTCAAGAGTATCTCGCGCGACGCCACCCGCAAGTGGATTGTCACCATGCTGGACGGCAGCACCATTTCGGCAATCGACCTGCAGCGTGCCTACCTG
>JAOAFW010000323.1 GCA_026416065.1 Fimbriimonadales bacterium | reverse complement strand
CTGCCACACCGTTCGAAATGATGGACGATGCGGTCAGCTACTACCGCGAAAACTTGCGTCCACTTTTCTACATCTCTTTCTGGGTCTACCTGATACCAACGATTGTTACAATCATCATGCTGGCTCCGGCGACCTATTTTTCGGCACAGCCCGGCGCAATGGGCGCAACCTGGTACAGTATTCTGGATGCGCTTGTTAATCTGGGGCTGCTGCCCTACCTTATCATCGCCCCGATGGTACACGCGGCGTTCACAACGCTGGCGTTCCGCATGCTGGCAATCGGTGAGCCGATTACTCTGCGTGCGTTGTGGAGCCGTTTGAAGCCTCGTTTCTGGAACTTAGTGGGCAATCAGATCCTCGCGCTGATGGCGGTCGGCGGTATCTCATTCATAATCGGTTTTGGATGGTTTATACTATTTATTGCGATTACAGCAGGGGCGGCTGCCCTGTTTCCCGGGGTGGCGGGGTTAGTCATCGCGGCGTCTCTCAGTGTCATCATCTCCGCGGCGGCGTTAGTGCTGCTTGCTCTGGGATGTGTCTGGTTCGTGATTTTACCTCAGATTATTGTGCTTGAGGAACGCACCGACGCCGTCACGGCTTTCTCACGCGCGTTCGATCTGGTGCGTCCCCACTTGCGCCACGCCGTATTGAGCCTGCTTGCCTTCTGGGGAGCGCAGGCAGTGTTCACCTTAGCGGTCAGTTGCCTTGTTGTGCTGGCGCTGACTATTATTGGATGGCTTCTGGCAGTCTCCACCAGCGTGGAAGACCTGTTATCTCGCTGGATTATCCCGCTTAGTCAAGCCTACGAGGCAACCTCCTATATCAGTTATATGCTGGTGATGCCTGCTTTTTATCTGACCAGCATCCTGCTTTACTTTGATTTGCGCTACCGCCGTGAGGGACTGGACATCTATGAAGTGCTTCAGCGTGGGGAAAGCTAACGGCATAATACTCGCTTTCCTGCTCTGCACTTGTACATTTGCAGGGGAGCCAAGCGAATCGTTGCTACAGGCGGAGCACGCTGTGGAACGCGCAGCGCGGTCGCCCTTAAATACGCGAAAAGTTTTCCTGAACGAGGCGAAACGGGTCGTAGGTACGCTACCCCAAGAGTGGCGCACGCCGCTTGAAGACCAGATCCAGAAGGCGACATCTGACGAGGACATCCAACGCCTGCTGGCTACGATTCGCGCTTACCGGAAGACGTTAGACCGTCCCCCTGCCCCTCCTCCCTTGCCACAGCAGGTACGGAGCCAGCTCGACGCTCTCTTTTCCGAACCCGACATGCAAATCCCTCCTAAAAGTTTGCCGGAACGTCTGAGTGAGGCGTTTCTGAATGCACTGGAGGCGTTTGTTCGGTGGCTCAATCGGCTATTGGGCGGCTTAGGCGGCGCGCCCGCCATGGGGGGGATGCAGATGGTTTTTCAGATTCTGGTCATCGTACTACTGGTGCTGACGATTGGGCTGGTAATAACGTATCTGATTGGGCGAGTGCGCTTCGCGCGCCGCAGCCCATCCCCTGCTCTCTCGAAGTCATCTGACTTTCAAGACGCGCGTACGATGAGCGCGCAGGAATGGTACGCACTGGCGCAACGACTCGCAGCAGAACAGAACTGGCAACTTGCGCTACGTGCGAGTTATCTGGGAATACTGCGCTTATTGCACGAGTCGCACCTGCTCGATTATGACCCTGCGCTGACGAACTGGGAACATCTTCAGCAACTGCGCAAGTCGCCTTCGCTTCGCTGGGCTGCCTCCCCTGCTCCCCTGCCGGACGCCCCGGCTCGGGAGGAGGCGTATCAACTCTTGTTCCCTCTCACCCTTCAATTCGACCTGGTCTGGTACGGTGGTTCGCCGCCGGACGAAGGCGTCTATCGCCAGTTCAGAGACGCATTTGAAACGCTCCTCAGGAGGCTCCAGAGTCGTGCGGTTCCTGCGTGAACGGTTTGGGCTGATTGTGATAATAGGGGTGGTCGTCGGGCTGCTGCTGTACTCGCTCCGGCTGGCGCAAGAGGCGCAGGATCCGCGTTATGCTCCCCTGCCCCTCAGCTACAGCCAGCACCGGCTGGGCGCGAAGGGATTGGCGCGTTTGTTGGAACGCAACGGCTACACCGTGCGCTCATTCAAGCGTACCTTTCGCTACCTGCCCAAAGACGCCTCGATGCTGATCATCTTTCCCATACCAAATATGGGACCCACCACGACGGAATGGACTCAGGAGGATGCGGACGCTTTAGATTCTTGGTTGAGGCGAGGGGGACGACTTTTGCTAATCAGCGGCGACCAACGCCTGCCGGAATCGCTTCGCGAGGACTCCCTTAATCGTCTTCCTTCTTTCCTGTTCCCTGCTCAACAGTTCATAGACACAGCTCCGGTGCAGCCGTTTAGCTGGCTCGGCGGCGTTCAGCAGGTGCGCCTTGCCGATCAGCGCGTCAACCTTACCCCGCGTTCGGAGCGTTGGGTTCCCCTGCTTCATACGGGCGGTGCGATTGAGGCAGCATTCTGGTACTATGACAAAGGGCTGGTACTGGAATGCACTGACTGGCAGTGGCTCACGAACGAACACCTGCGCGACACCGATAACGGTGCGTTTATTCTGGCGGCGGTGCGCAAAATGCTTCCTCAAGGTGGTGTAATCTACTTTGACGACGCAGGGCAAGGCGATTTGCAGGTCGAGCAGGAAGCGCGCGGCTTCTGGAGCATCGCGCCTACCGGCGTTCGGGTTGCATTTACCCATCTGCTCATCTTGACGGTGCTGGTTATGTATTCTGTTGGCAAACGCTTAGGGCTGCCCCGCCCTACTCCACCTCGCACGCCTGCACTGGGCGAATATGTGGATGCACTGGCGGGCGTCTATGAGCGTGCAGAGGCAGCGCAACCGGCTCTTGAGACCGTCTTAGAATCCGTGCGGCGTCGGCTCTGCAGGCAGTTCGGACTACCCGCAGGCGCAACCCTCCTGCAACTTATCCAGGCACTTCCTGCGAACTCTCCTCTACACACTGCATTGGTCGAGGCGCACCGAGCACTGCAGAACCCTAACTTGACCGCCGAAGAAGCGATCCGCATTTTGAAAAAGCTGCAGTTCTAAGACAGAGTGGCTCTTTCTGTGAAGAGCCACCCGGGTCAAATTAGGACTAAAGTCCCTACCAAAAGTCGCATAAGGTGCAGTCATAATATCCATGATGGATGCAGTCTTAATCGCAGGGGGACGCGCGCCTGCCGACCTATCTGAAACGGCGAAGCATCCTATCAAGGGACTGTTCCAGTTTGGTGAAGCGACTTCAATTGCGCGCGTCCTGCATGCCCTGCACCGTAGCGGAG
>JAOAFW010000266.1 GCA_026416065.1 Fimbriimonadales bacterium | reverse complement strand
CCCCAGTAGTACTGGGAATAGGTCGGTTCGTCGCGGTCGCTGGGGGTCGTCAAATAGAGCACATTGTAGCCCCACGCTGGGTTGCGCCCAAACACATAGTCAAAATACTGATAGTCCAGCCTCCGATAAATCACATCCGGCTCCTCGGGGCACCAGAACACCTGTGGCGCCTTGACATAGGGGCGCAAGAGGTGGGGCCACATGAAGAAACCGCTCGGCGTGCGCACCTCGCCATGAAACAGGGTTTCGTCATAGTCCTGAATATACATCAGCCCTGCCATTGCAACCTGACGCAGGTTGGACGCGCAGGTGGTTTGTCGCGCCTTCGTCCGCGCCTGCGCGAACACAGGAAACAGAATCGCCGCTAAGATGGCGATAATCGCGATTACAACCAACAGTTCTACCAGTGTAAACGCTCTATGTCGTATCATCAGAGATACCCCCTGTCATAAATGGGTACGACGGCGAGACGCCGTCGCACCCTGATATAATCAGCAGCCGTTCCCAAAGTTGAACAGCACGGTCAGCAAATCCGCGTCGTCCACAACCCCGTCGCCGTTCAAGTCCACCTGAGCGTTGTTAGAGCCGAAGTTGAACAGCACGATGAGCAGGTCGGCGTCGTCGGTACAGCCGTCGCCCGTCACATCGCCGGCGACGCGATACACGATTTGCAAGACGGGACCGCGTCCACCCGTATCGTTGCGCGAGTAGAAGCGATAGAAGCGGCTGCCGCCCTGTCCGCCCGGATCCATCCGCGACACGAAGCCAACCCCCAGCTCGCCGTTGTTCTGGTTCACCGCCGCGTTGAAGTACGGCTCGAACAGTTCCACATTCAGCGGGATGGGGATAGCGAACGGCGCGTCGGTTCGGTAGTTGGTCATGCGGCTCTCGCCGAAGATGGTCGCGCCGATTTCGGGGTTGTTGGGCGCGCTGTAGCTCCAGCTCTGCTCCGAGAAGTTCGTGTTGCTGAGCGGGCGGGCTTCCAGCGGGAACTGCTCGCCCTCCGAGCGGATGTAGCCCGGCGGCGTCGTCTGATTCACCGTAATCTGCGCGCGGATGACCTGATACTGCCTGCCTGCGGGGATTCCGTTCAGTCGCCACTTCGCCAGCGAGTAGGAAAAGTTCAGCCCTGGTCGCACGCCGTTGGGGTCTAAGGCGTTCGTCCCGTCGCCCCACACGCGCAGAATCGAGGTGAACCCCGGATTAAATGACTGATCGTAGTACCACACATCGTCTGTCGGCTGCGCCTGGTAGGTTTGCTGCGCCAGCGCGCCCAGACAAAAACTCAAACTCAGCAAGCTTATAAGTGTTCTCATAATACAACCTCCATATCTGTTTTTTATCGGCGGTTCGCCGACGCTACACGCTAATTGTGGAATTTTTCACAAGCGGAATGCTACTGCTGCGGCGACAATTTTTTGCGGGCGGGCGACATAATGCAAAAGCCCCCTCAACGATGAGGGGGCATCTCAAGAGAGAAGGCAAACAGGATGATGCGCGGCTCAGCGTTTGCGACCGCGCAGGCTAAGCAGGCTAATCAGCCCTGTGCCCAGCGCAATCAGGCTGGCAGGCTCCGGTACTACCTCAAACTGAACCTCCTGAAAGCCGCTGCTCAGATTCGTAGTACCCGCGTATGCATCGTGGTAGCCGTCCCACTTGAGTGTGTAGTCCACGCGCACGGTCACGATGTCGCCGATGTTGAAGCCCGAAAGGTTCAGCACGTAGTTATTGCCCTCCGTGCCGATGCCTTTGGTAGCGGAACCCTCATTCACATTGAAGGTGGTCAGCCCGCTGCTGCCCGACTGCAC
>JAOAFW010000262.1 GCA_026416065.1 Fimbriimonadales bacterium | reverse complement strand
ATCTACCACCTGACGAACACTGATCCGGTGTCGCGGTACGAGTTTGCCCGTGCGTTGATGGAGCTGGCAGGGCTGGAGGTTGAACCGACGCCGCTCCCGTTTGCGCAGTGGCGCACTCCTGCCCCGCGCCCACTCTACTCCGCGCTCACCTCATGGAGACTGGAATGGGCAGGCGTAGAGCCGATGCCGAGCTGGAAGGACGCGCTGCAGCGGTTTTTGAAGGACGCGCTCTGAAAGATGGCAGGAATCGTGCGAACCATCCCGAATCCCCATCGTGCGACTTACGCGGAGGAGGACTGATAACCATGCCGACCGTTGCGATTACACTGGACTGCGAAGCAGCAGGCTACCCGCGCTGCTACACACAGGATTATATCAAAGTGGCTGAAGAGTTTACGATTCCCTTTACCTGGATGATCCAGGTCGCAGGCAAAGACCCGATGGCGAACGTGCAGATGTATTACCGCGAATATCTCCACCGAATCCCCACGTGGCATGAATTTGGTTTACACCTGCATTTTGAGGACGCGCAGGGACACTACATCGAAGACCCGCGCGAGCGCGGCGCGATGATGCAGGAGGGGCGAGACCTGCTCAAGCAGATACACCTCAAACCCACGGCTTTCCGTGCAGGCAGCTATGCGCTCGTACCTTCTGACCTGAAGTACCTGGAAGACATGGGCTTTCTGGTAGACAGTAGCGCGATTCCCGACGCTGAGTACCGGATGTTCGTGGATTGGGATGGCGCGCCAAGTAAGCCCTATCACCCGTCGTATCAGGATGTGCGCAAGCCCGGTGAGGCGAAGATTCTGATTGTGCCTGTCGCCACCGCCAACGGCAAGATTGGCTATATCGATCAGGGCTGGGAAGTGATTGAGCCCATACTGCGTTATCACATCGAGCAGCAAACACCTGTGATTTGTCTGGGCGGTTATGATTATCACGACAGCGTCGAGACCCTGCGCGAGGCGATTCTGTTCCTCAAGAAGCACAACGCCCGCTTCGCGACGCTGACTCAAATCGTTTCGGAGTACACGCTATGAGCGACCCGCGCTGGCAGAAACTGGCGGATGTTTTGGTGTATCACTCGGTGCGCGTCCAGCCGGGTGAGCGTGTGCTGATTGAGGCGTTCGATATGCCCGCTGAATTCGTTGCGCTGCTGATGCGCACAATTCACGCGGCAGGGGGCGAGGCAATCCCCGAAGTGAAGCAGACCCCTATTCTGCGCGCCCTATATCAGAACGCAAGCGAAGCACAGATTCAGTTCATTGCAGGGCTGGAAAAGGCGCAGATGGAGGGTGTTCAGGGCTATATCGGGCTACGCGGCGCGCCCAACTTCGCCGAAATGTCCGACATTCCCCAACAACAGATGCAACTCGCGCGCCAGCACTGGTGGAAACCAGTTCACCAAGAGGTGCGCGTGCCCAAAACGAAATGGGTCGTATTGCGCTGGCCCACCCCCGGCATGGCGCAAGCCGCGAACATGAGTACGGAAGCGTTCGAAGATTTCTACTTCAAAGTCTGCACGGTGGACTATGCCCAAATGCAACGCAACGTGCAGCCATTGGTGGAACTGATGGAGCGCACTCGCGAGGTGCATATCAAGGGTCCGGGTACCGACCTGCGCTTCTCGATTGAGGGCATCGGCGTGGTACCCTGCTACGGTACACACAATATCCCCGACGGCGAGTGTTTTACCTGCCCCGTGCGCGACTCAGTGGAAGGCGAGATTACGATTAACACCAACAGTGTGTATGAGGGGAACCTGTACCGCAACATCCACTTCAAACTGCACAAGGGCAAGATCGTGGAAGCAACCTGCGCCGACGACGGTGACCGCCCCGGCGCGGGCAACCCCCGCAAGCTGAACGCGATTCTCGACTCGGACGAGGGCGCGCGCTACATCGGCGAGTGGTCGCTGGGGTTCAACCCACACATCTTGTACCCCATGAACGACACGCTGTTCGATGAGAAGATTGCAGGGTCGTTCCACTTCACCCCGGGCAACGCCTATGGCGAAGCAGACAACGGCAACCGCTCGCAGGTACACTGGGATCTCGTGGTGATTCAACGCCCCGAGTTCGGCGGCGGCGAGATCCACTTTGATGGGCGTCTTATCCGCAAGGACGGTCAGTTCACACTGCCCGAGTTGCAAGCACTCAACTACTGATCGGAGGCTATCATGGCGATACACGAAACGGAAGAGCGCAACGGCAAGCTGCGCACGGTGATGAAGTTGGAGCCGGGCGAGCGCGTCGCCCTGTGCCGCTGTATGAGGTCCAAAGAGTTCCCCTTCTGCGACGGGACACACAAGGAGATTGAGGGCACGACGGGTCCAGCGATTATCGAAGCATTACGAGAGCCAACTGACGCAGATGATTAGGAGAGCAGCGCCGGCACTGGACGAGGAGCGACGACCGCTCTAACTACGTTTGCCCGTCTCTTCCCGCCTCTACCTCTTGCAGGCGTTTGCCCAGCACGATGCGCGTAATCGCCGCCACCGTGTCGCCTTCGGCGAGGTCGATCAGTTTCACGCCTTGCGCGATGCGCCCCGTGATGCGCAGGTCTGCCACGCGCAAGCGGATGCCTTTGCTGTTCGCCGTGACCAGAATCAGCTTGTCGTCTTTCTCCACCACTTCGGCAGCGACCACGTTGCCCGTTTTGCGCGTGACGTTCATCGTGAAGATGCCCTTGCCCCCGCGCGACTGCACGCGATACTCCTTGAGGGGCGTGCA
>JAOAFW010000210.1 GCA_026416065.1 Fimbriimonadales bacterium | reverse complement strand
GCGGCTGAAGTAGACGTTGTGGTGCAGCTGGTGCGGCAGCGGCTCGGTGTAGCCGATGTAGAACATCAGCGCGCTGCAGGAGTTTTTGAACTCGCGCTGTGCATAGGGCGTGGCGGGCAACAGCTCGCGATAGGCGGTGGGCGCGTCTGTGTTGATAATCACCACATCGGCTTTCAACACCTCGCCCGATTCGAGGCGCACGCCCGCCGCGCGTCCGTCCTCAATCAGCACTTCCTCCACGCGATGGTTGAGGTATATGCGCGCGCCTTCCTCCTGCGCAATGCGGGCAATCGCTTCGGGCAGGCGGTGCATGCCCCCGCGCGGATACCACACGCCCTCGCCCGATTCCATATAAGTTAGCACGCCGTACACCCACAGCGCGTCTTTGGGCGACAGCCCCAGATACATCGTCTGGAACGAGAACAGCATGCGCAGGCGCGGGTCGCACACATACCGCCCCACGCCCTTCCACAGGTTGCCCAGCAGACGATGGCGCAGCAGCAGCCCCACCTGATACGGCGTGAACAGATCGCCCAGCCCGTTATACTGCTTGCGCACGAACGCGGGCACAACGGCGTGGTACATTGCGCTCAGGTCGCCCATCAAGCGCAGGTAGCCCGGAACTTCGTCAGGGCTGATTTTGCCGGCAATCTCACGTGTCATGCGGGCAATGTTGGGCGTGGAATCGAACACCGTGCCGTCGCCGAAGTAAACTCGGTAAGAGGGGTCAATCAGCGTCAAGTCCAGATAGTCTTCCACGCGCCGATGCAGGTCGCTAAACAGCCGTTCGAGCGGTTCGAGCATCATCAGTAGCGTGGGACCCATATCGAACCGATAGCCGTCGCGTCGCAGTTCGCCGATGCGCCCGCCCACTTGCGAACGCGCCTCGAACACGGCGACCTCATAACCTGCTTTCGCCAGTCGCGCCGCGGTGGAGAGACCCCCCATCCCCGCGCCGACGACAACAACCGTTTTCATAGGAATAAAATTGTACCTGAATTAAGCGCACTCGCGACGCAGTATCGATTTTAGGAAATCCATCGGGTATACTGCCCCTGTCCAAACCTGGGCGACACTTCGCGGAGCCCGTAGCGGTTTCGCAAAGGGAGGTTAACGATGCAACAGCGAAGGAACGCTAACAGGGGTGGATCGTGGCGATGGCAGCTGTTGAGTTTGGGAGTGATAGCGATTTGCGCTATCGGCTGTGCGGAAAAGCCTCGCACCGATCAAAAGGTTAAGACGAGACTGGTGGAGCGGCGCGAGCCAACGCCACCGCCTACTCTGTTTGAAGTGAATCGGCGCTTACCCCCGCGCCACAAGGTGCTGAAAGCCGAGGGCAAACCGGGCGAGAAACTGGTCGTCTGGCGCGTCTACTATCGCAACGGCAACGAAATCAGGCGCGTCAAGGTCGAGGAACAAATTCTGGAGCCGCCCCAACCGCGCATTTACGAGATTGGCGTACACGGGCATATCGCCTCTCGCGGCGCGGTTGGCAGAGGCTCGTCATTCCGAACCGCGAAAGTGCTGGAGATGCACGCCAGCGCGTACACCCCCCACCGCAGTGGCGGTGGCACGGGTTCGGGCTACACCGCCAGCGGAATGCCCGCAGGCTACGGTCTGGTGGCGGTAGACCCGCGCGTTATCCCGCTCGGCACGGTGCTGTACGTGGAAGGCTACGGGATGGCAATCGCCGCCGACACCGGACGCGCCATCAAGGGACACAAGATTGACCTCTGCTACGCCACGCGCAAACAGGCGCTTCAGTTCGGCAGGCGCAAGGTGCGCGTGCATATTCTGCGCGTTGCGCCCGCGCCACCCCCAAAACCGCCCGACAACGAAGACGCCGATGAGAAGCCCGAAGACCCCGCCCCAGAATAGCCAGCCAAATGGCGAGGTTCCTCGCTCTGCTCGGAATGATAGTGGATGGCTGAGCAGAAAAATCTCGTCGTTCCGAGTGGAGCGAGGAACCTCAAACGCGCTCCTTTCAGAAACTGTCTTACCCCGCGCCCACTCCCATAACGACTACTGGCGCAAGCGACCGCTTCAAGACGCGCTGGAGTGCGGGTTTTGCAGTGTGGAGGCGGACATCTTTCTGGTGGAGGGCAAACTGCTCGTGGGACACGACCTCCACGAGTTGCGTCCCGACCGCACGCTGGAATCGCTCTACTTAGACCCCCTGCGAGCGCGGGCAAAGCAGTTTCGCGGCAAAATCTACCCCGATGCGCCCCATTTCTACCTGCTCATCGACGTCAAGAGCGACGCGCAGACCACCTACACCGCACTCCGCAAAGCACTGGAACGTTATCAAGACCTGTTCACTCACTACGAAGGTGAACGCCGGATAGAACGCGCCGTGCAAGCAGTGCTGTCGGGCAACCGGGTTCCAGTGGAGCAGCTCCAGCGTGAGCGGGTACGACTCGTCGGCTACGATGGCAGGCTCAGCGACCTGGAGGGCAACACATCGCCCACACTCATGCCGTGGGTGAGCGACAACTGGATGCGCCTGTTCCGCTGGAACGGGCGTGGCGCGCTCCCGGAGGAAGAGCATACCAAACTCCGTCAGCTGGTTCAAAAAGCCCACGCGAAGGGCTACAAACTCCGCTTCTGGGCGACTGCCGACGTCCCACCCGTATGGGAAGCTCTCTGGGATGCCGGAGTCGACCTCATCGGAACCGATACCCCTTACGCTTTGCGCGACTTCATGTGGGGTAAACTGAAAGCATCGGGACGATGAAACGCATTGAAGCAATTATCCGCCCCATCCGGTTCGAAGCGGTCAAAGAGGCGTTGAACGACATCGGCGTTTATGGGATGACGATTACCGATGTACGCGGCTTCGGACGCCAGCAAGGACACACCGAAAAATATCGCGGCAGCACCTATACCCTGAACCTCTTGCCTAAGATAAAAATCGAGATTGTCGCCCCCGACGAGCGCGTGGAGGAGATTATCAGTACAATCATCGAAGCCGCGCAAACTGGCGAAATCGGCGACGGGAAGATTTTCATCAGCGAGGTCGAGGAAGTGGTGCGTATTCGTACGGGTGAGCGGGGCGAAGCGGCGTTGTAGTAAGCCAGTCGGTATAATAGGAGGCGGCTATGTACGTGATTATTGCAGGCGGTGGCGACATCGGTTATCACCTGACGAAGGCGTTGCATCAGCACGGGTACGAGGTGCTGCTGATTGAGAAAAATCGCAAGCGCGCAATGGATTTAGCCGACGAGTTGGGCGAGCGGGTGATGTACGGCGATGCGTGCGAAGTGCGCGTGCTGAAC
>JAOAFW010000188.1 GCA_026416065.1 Fimbriimonadales bacterium | reverse complement strand
GTCGGTAGCGTCAGATGTGTATAAGAGACAGGGGCATCACGCTGGGACAGCTGCATCAAAAGGTGGTGGAGTTCTTCCGCAATCACAAACTCCGCGCCAAAGACGAGAACGGCAACGAGCAGACGCTTGACCGATTCTTCGTGCATGGGCTGTCTCATATGCTGGGGATGGATGTGCATGACCTTGACCCAAATATCCCGCTCAAGCCCGGCATGGTGTTCACGATTGAACCCGGCTTATATATCCCCTCGGAAGGGATTGGCATACGAATCGAGGACGACTATCTGGTGACGGAAACGGGCGTAGAGAACCTGAGCCGTGCGCTGCCGCGAGAACCTGAAGCGGTCGAACGGCTTGTGCGTGCAGGTAAGTCAACGCGACGGTAGAGAGCCATGATTCGATTGGGCTATGTAGGTGCGGGCTATATGGCACAGGCGGCGCATCTGCCCAACTTTACGGCGTTGCCCGACTGTGAGGTAGTGGCGTTGGCAGAGTTGCGTCCGCAACTGGGGGAACGGGTCGCTCAGCGATTCGGCATCCCCCGTCTGTACCGCCATCACACCGAACTGCTTGCAGATCCCGACATCGACGCCGTTGCGGTATCGGCGCATTTCTCTCATCAGGCGCAGGTCGCGGAGGACGCCTTGCGTGCGGGCAAGTCCGTGTTCATGGAGAAGCCCATCGCGCTGAACGCTGCGCGCGCTGAGCGGTTGCTACATGCAGAGCAAGAAAGTGGCGCACGGCTAATGGTCGGCTACATGAAGCGCTACGACGCCGGATGGGAACTCGCCAAGCGGCTCGTGGATGAGTATCGTCAGACAGGCGCGATAGGCGACCTGTTTTTCGTCCGCCTGCGCTGCCACTACCACGAATGGACGCGCGGCGACTCGTCAAGGCTTATCGATACGGGCGAACCTTACCCGCCCGCCGATACAGAGACGCCCGACTGGTTGCCCCCTGAGTATCAAGAAGCATTTGTGAATTTCACGCAGCTCTACTGTCACCATGTGAACCTGCTTCGCTGGATGCTCGGTGAGGAGGCGGAATGGCGCGTGGTCGCTGTTGATTTGGACTCGGACGGAATGACAGGCGCGGTCGTGCTACGTATCGGCGATGTGTGCGTGGTGATGGAGACGGGCGCGCAACGCTCGATGCGCTGGGACGAGCATCTGCACCTCGACTTTAGGCGCGGCTGGATACGAGTCGACGCGCCTCAGCTCATGGTTCGCAACACCTCTGCGCAGGTCGAAGTCTGCGCCACCGACAACGGCATGGAGCAACGACGCCTGTTCCCGCCGGACTACTGGAGCTGGTCGTATCAGCGCGAGGCACAGCACTTCATCGAGTGCCTGCGCACAGGCGCGCCGTTCCGCACGCCCGGACGCGATGCCTTCAAGGACATTGAACTCATCGAGGCAATCTATCGCCACTGGCTACAGGGAGCGTAGCCGTCACCGCGAATCGTTTGTCTATGCCACGCGAGGAGATTGCGCTCTACTACCTGACATTCAGCAAGCCTGAGGAGGCGCAGGCGGTGGCGAATGACCTCCTGCTTCAGAAAATCGCCGTCTGCACAAACTGGTTCCCGATTACCTGCGCCTATCTCTGGGAAGGCGAAATCCAGCAGGAAGCGGAGACGGTGCTGATTGTGAAAGCACGGGCGGGTGTCCGCGAGATGATTGAGGAAGTCGTGCGTCGGCATATCAACTACACGCAGTTCATCGGCGAGCTGCCGCTCGCCAGCGTGAACGAGGCGTTCTCGATGTGGTTTTTCAACGAGATGCTGAGCGACTGACTCAACAGCTACTTCAGGACGGTCTCCACCAGATCACTTTCCAAGCCGCTCGTGCCGACGGTTGACACGGCGAAGCGGTTGGCGTTCGAGAACCAGTAGAGGTCTTTGTGATAGTGCTGGCGCAGGTCGATGACCACACTGCGCGTGTCTGGCTCTACTGTCATCACGGGGAACCACGGACGGTCGTTCAGCCCATCACTGGAGACGCGCCGATAGACGCGATAGGCGACAATGATGTCTTTATAGTGCTGGTCGCGGGTGATTTCAGGTGCGTCCCAGGTAAGGCGCACCTGATGCTCGTCGATTTTCTCCACTTTCAGGTTGCGGGGTGCGGGCGGCGAGTCGGGTGAGCCGTAGGGCGTGCGCAGCGTAATCACATATCGCTCACGCTGCCCGCGCAGATAGGCGATGAGAAAATCGGCAATCTCCAGCCAGTAGTAGCACGGGCGGTCATGCTTGGTCACACGTACAAGCAGGAGACCACGTTGCCCCACTACATTGATGTTCCCGAATGGATTCGGGCGTCGATGATAGCCATTAAGTGTGCGTACCTCTTTCACGGGACGGTTAGGCAAACGCAACAGTCCCAGTGCGTCCGTCTCGCCCACAATCACCGGGTTGCTGGAAACGGGATGCCCAAAATCGCCGTTCTCGATGACCTCGTAATAGGTCACGCCTGCCTGCTGCTGAGGGGGTGCGTTGGTATCAATGACCACGCCCCGCTGGAATATCTCCACTTTTGCGTTCGGCACAGGGTTGCCGTTGATATCCACAATTTGCAGGAAGTTCTCTGTGGGAACGGCGAAGTAGTAGTCGCCGAAGTGCCCGCGCGGCTTGTTCCAAGTCTGGTTCAAATACCCCGCACACACCTCCGACCATAGGTGCGGTCCGTGCCAGTGCATCATCGTTTTATAGTCGCGATGATAGTGTGTGAGCATATCGCCGTTGTCAGGCATTCGGTGGTTTTCGTGTCCGTGATAGTCCAGCACATAAAGGTCGGTTAATCCCAGCTGATGTCCCAGTTCGTGAGGGAGCGACCACTCGGTGTTGTTGCGCCACTGTGGTTCGGGAGCCTTCCAGTTGCGGTTGCGGTCTTCGTCGCTCTGAAAAATCCAGCCGCCCTGGTCATACGCGATGCCGTCCGCCGAGAATCGGTTGCGCACCGCCTCGTCGATGTCCTCGGCGTAGATAATGCGGTCTAAACGCACGCGCGCTATGATCCCTGCGGGCGCAGAAGGGTAGACACTCTGCTCGAACAGCAGGTTCATGATGTCCAAATGCCAGCGGTAGTAGTCTTCCCATGCAAAAGTGCCGTAGGCGTTGCGAAACTGGTTCCACACGCGCACGCGCTCTGGATGCACGATGTAGAAAAAGGCGAAGCCCCAGAGGGGGTCTTTGACTTGGTTGTTAATGGTGGCAACCTCACGCTGATTGGTAAGGATGCGAAAAGTGACGTGGTGGAATCCCTCCCGCCATTGCCAGCGCGTTTGTAGCTGGATGCGTTCCTGTGGTTTGAGGCGCTGTGTGACGCGCCCTCGCGCAATCTCTTTGTCGTCGATGAGCCAGACATATTCAAACGGTGCGGCGTTGGCGAAACCCACATTTTTCACATATGCGGTCATCGTGACGGTCTCACCTGGCGTGTAGTTGAATTTAAGCCCTTTCACGACCGCTTCGGGTTCCAGATAGGCGCGTTCGCCCAGGTCGGGCAGGGAACCACCGACGATTTTGGGGCGCCCGTACTCGTCGTAGTGCACGCGCCCGTGCAGCCCGGCGAGTTTCGGGTTCAACTCGATGTGGGTCACGGTCAGGTCAGGCAAGTTGGGGCGAGTATCCCACGCGGCATCGCGTTCAATCTGGAACTCCTTTACCAGCCGACGCGGATAGATTTTCCAGCGGTCTGTGCCTACATCCTCCAGCCGCTCCCACACGATGAGCCGTACCCCCTCATCGCGAATGTAGCAGTTCTCTATGACCGTGCCGTCGTTCAGTACCAGCTTGTCTGCAGGCGCCGATGCTGCCAACAGGCAAATTGCGAAACCCCAAAGCCACAGTCGCAGGCTCATGTTCGTTCCCTGTCCCCAAGTTTGCCTTCTTAGACGATTTTCCTGCGTTTCAGGTAAAATGGGGGTCAGGGGATATCAACCGATGGCGCTGCGGTGGTTAATTCTTTTATGTTGCCTCTGGTTCTCTGGCTGGGGTCAGCCGTTGAATCAGATCCCTAATCCGCGTAAGGCGGACGGCGGGTGGGTCGTGGATATGGCGGGCGTGCTGAATACGCAGCAGAAAGCACGTTTGAATCAGCTAATCAGCGGATTGGAGCGTGAGACGGGGGCGGAGATCGCCGTTGTCATCCTGCGCCGCACGCAG
>JAOAFW010000178.1 GCA_026416065.1 Fimbriimonadales bacterium | reverse complement strand
AGAGACCATCGCGCTAATGATACGCGAACTGGGCTTAGCCCGCAAGCCCGTCAGTCCCAAAGATAAGCGTACCTTTCCCGATTTGGAACGCCCGACACAGCCCGGTTGGCTGACCATCGACCTGTTCGGTCCGTGGCGACTGCGTGCAACACGCGCGTGGCTGGTGACCATACAAGACCGCTTTACCCGTGCTGCGGCTGCCGTACCTGCCTACAGCGCGATGTACGCCACCGAGAAGAACTTCACCGTTGGCGTGAATGCCAGCCTGTGGAAGCAGGCAATTCTGCTCGGCACGACGCTCTGCGGGCGCATCGAACGCCTCTACACAGACAACGGCGTGGGTTTAGCCCCCACCAACCGTAGCCTGCCCAGCGCGTTGCAGTTCGCCCTGCGCTACTGCGACAGTGTGGTATTCATTCCACCAGGGCAACCGTGGCGCAACGGGCGACTGGAGCGGTTCCATCGCACCTTACTCACTGAATGGCTACTACGCTCCAACCCCAAGCGCATCGAGCAGTTTGAGCAGGAGCTATGCGATTATCTGAACTGGTACAACCTCAGTCGTCCGCACCGCGCTCTGAACTTCCAAAGCCCATCCGAATTTTACGGCGTAAACTTTCCCGCCATCCGTTTACAACTCTTGGAAGAGATACGAGGCGCACTACCTGAACCGCAGACGCCATTCGGTAAAATAGAATGTATACGAATGGTGCAGAACAACGGAGAGGTGCAGCTCTGGCAAGACTCGTGCTTCCTGCCGACCGTGTTAGCAGGGCAGTATGTGCGTTTCATCTTTGACCTGAGCAACGAGCGAGGCGAAAACTACGGGCGCGTGGTGTGGCAGCGTCGTAGGGGCGAGGACATCGTCGTTGCTGAGTTCTCGCACTCGTTCCTTATGCCGAACAGGAAGGAACTGCCTTTGATTATGGGGCTGGTTCCTCACGAGTTTGCCCACGAGGAAGTGCCTGCCAACCAAAAACTGGACGAGGCTGAGTATGCATACCAACGAGCCAAGCGGTACAAGCAGCCGTACAAGGTTTCTGCAGATGCTGAGGGAGACGCTGGATGAGCTGGGCGATTACTGGCGTCATTCGCGCTACTGCGACACCCCCGAAGTGGAGCATTTTCTGGAGATTCTGGAAGATGTGTATCACGAGTTGGCGCAGTATCTGGAGTACCTCGACGCGCTGGATGAGGTTGAGTAGCCCGCGCAGGCGGGCTTTGTTTGTCTGGGAGCGGCTTTAGCCGCAATCGTTTACAACGGCGGCGAGACGCCGCCGCTACGGTAGGGGCGTTTTTGACCGCCCCGTTGTAAACCTTCGTGTAAAGTTTTTTCTTACATTTTAGACGGCGGAACGGGGCGGTGCTTGTATGCCACTCCAGCGCCTTCACGCGGTCGGGGTTCTGGTTGGAGGGCTCGTAGGTAAATGCTTCCCTGAAGGAATGATACTGAAAGAGATTCCTCGCTCCGCTCGGAATGACAGCAATTGTCATTCCGACCGAAGGCGAGGAATCTCGTCTGCGTTGCGGCTGCACTGGCGTAGCATTTCCCTGAGGAGACGCTTATAAGCGATAGAGTGAGGCGTTTTTGAGGGACTCACTCCACGCGAGGTATACTTCCCCCACGCAACAGGAGAGAACGCTATGGCACCCATCCGAGTCACTGTCTGGGACGAAAATCCGCCGCATGTCGATAAGACGATTTACCCCGCCAGCATTCGCGGGGCGGTTGCTGAGGGCTTAGCCAAGCTGAACGACGGCAGTCTGGAAATCCGCACGGCGCATATCGACGAACCTGAACAGGGCTGTAGTCTCGAACGCCTGCA
>JAOAFW010000159.1 GCA_026416065.1 Fimbriimonadales bacterium | reverse complement strand
TCTATAGGTTGTGGTTGCAGGCGAGAAAATTCGCGCTTTGGCGAGAAAAACTACAATAGATGGAGGGCTATGTACGATGGCGCTATTCGAGAAACGAGTGCATTTGAAGCCGTACGAGTATCCCGACCTGCTGAAGTTCCGGGACGCCATCCGCCATTCCTACTGGCTGCATACGGAGTTCTCCTTGTCAGGCGATGTGCAGGACTGGTACGCCCGTACCGAGCCACGCGAGCGCAACGCGCTCAAGAACACGATGTTGGCAATCTCGCAGATTGAAGTGTCCGTGAAGACCTTCTGGGCGCGCATCTACGACCGCATGCCCAAGCCCGAAATCGCGGAAGTAGGCATGACCTTCGCCGAGAGCGAAGTGCGCCATGCCAACGCCTACTCCCACCTGCTGGATATGCTGGGGCTAAGCGGTGAGTTCGAGAAAATTCACAGTATCCCCGCCATCATGGATCGCATTCAGTACCTGCAGCAGGCGCAGGAAGGCATCCGCAGCAGCGACAACCGCCAGTTCGCCCTCACCGTGATGCTGTTCTCCGCCTTCGTGGAGCATATCTCGCTCTTTTCGCAGTTCCTCATTATCATGGCGTTCAACAAGCATCGCGCAGCGTTCAAAGGCGTCTCGAACATCGTGGAAGCCACCAGCAAGGAAGAGCAGATCCACGGCATGTTCGGCGTGGAGCTGGTGCGCATCTTGCAACATGAATACCCCGAATGGTTCAATGCCGAGTTCGAGGACACGGTGTACCGCGCTGTCAAACGCGCCTACAACGCGGAGCAGCACATTCTGGACTGGATTTTCGAGCGCGGCGAGCTGGACTACCTGACCCGTCATCAGGTAGACGAGTTCCTGAAGAACCGCTTCAATAACTCGCTGCGCAGTGTCGGGCTGCAGCCGCTATTCGACATCAATGAGCAAGCCCTCGCTGCCACCCGCTGGTTCGACGAGGAACTACTCGCCACCAAAGAGAACGACTTTTTCAACAAGCGGAGCATCACCTACTCCAAGAAGATGAAAAGCTTCAGCGAAGAGGAGCTGTTTTAACAAGCAAGATTCCTCGCTTCACTCGGAATAACAGCACCCCTTAAGTGCAAACATCATTCCGAGTTGGAGACGAGGAATCTTGCATTTACGGGGTTTTAGGTCATTATCACAGGAGGCATCACCATGCAATCGTCTATGGACAGACCGTTATTCTACTGGCTCAACGAGGAGAGCCGTCGCTTTCTGTCGCGTGATTATCTGTTGCCGGGCGTCTCGGCGGAGCAGCGCATCCGCCAGATTGGCGACTATGCTGAAAATTTACTGGGCATTGAGGGCTTCGCCGACAAGTTCTTCAACTACATGGCGCGAGGCTGGTACTCGCTGGCGACGCCCGTGTGGACGAACTTCGGATTGCAGCGCGGGCTGCCTATCTCCTGCTACGGCAGCTACATCGAGGACGACTCCGCCTCCATCCTGTTCACCGCTTCCGAAGTGGGGATGATGACCAAGCTTGGCGGAGGAACCTCAGCATATTTTGGTCGACTCCGTCCGCGCGGCGCGCCCATCCGCGATAACGGTACCAGCAACGGCAGCTTCTCTTTCGCGAAGCTGTTCGACCGCATGATCGAAGTGTTCAGTCAGGGCAGCACGCGCCGCGGGCAGTGCGCCGCCTACATCGACATCGAACACCCCGACATCGAAGAGTGGCTCTGGATCCAGCGCGAAGGCTGCGAGATTCAGCTGCTCTACTGGGGCGTGTGCGTGGGCAACGACTGGCTGGAGCAGATGAAAAACGGCGACCCGGAGAAGCGACGCCTGTGGGCAAAGGTGCTGCAAGCCCGCTCTGAAGTCGGCATCCCCTATATCTTCTTCAAAGACAACGCCAATAGCGGTACGGTGGATGCGTATAAGGATCTGGGTAAAACAATCTATGCGTCGAATCTATGTTCCGAGATAATGTTGCCCTCAAATGATGAAGAAAGCTTCGTCTGCTGCCTTTCATCGATGAACCTGTTGCACTACGATGAGTGGAAAGACACTGATGCGGTGGAGACGATGGTTTTCTTCTTAGATGCCGTGATGGAAGACTTTATCCGCCGTGTAAAGGATATCCCGTTTATGCAGCGGGCGTATCAATTTGCCTCGCGCCATCGTGCACTGGGACTGGGCGTGCTGGGCTGGCACTCGCCGCTTCAGGCTAAGCGGATTCCGATTGAAAGCATGGACGCCTACCGCCTGAATACGGAGGTGTTCCGCACGATTCGCGATCGCGCCTACAACGCCTCAGTAGAATTGGCGCGTCGATTCGGCGAGCCTGAATACCTGAAGGGCTACGGCAGGCGCAACACAACACTGATGGCAATCGCGCCCACCAAGTCGTCCTCGTTTATTCTGGGACAGGTCTCGCCCTCCATCGAGCCGTTTATGAGCAACTACCACGTAAAAGACCTGGCGAAAGTGAAGACCACCTTCAAGAACCCCTACCTGCAGCAGGTATTGCGCGAGCGTGGCAAAGATACGGACGAAGTCTGGCACGACATCGCCGCGCACGACGGCTCGGTGCAACACCTCGACTTCCTGAGCGACGAGGAGCGCGATACCTTCAAAACCTTCAGCGAAATCTCACAGATGACACTGGTACAGCAAGCCGCGCAGCGCCAGCAGTATATCGATCAGGGGCAATCGCTGAACCTGATGATTCACCCCGAGACGCCCGTACGCGACATCAACTTACTGTTGTTGCGTGCGGCGGAACTGGGCGTGAAGTCGCTCTATTACCAGTACAGTGTCAACGCGGCGCAAGAATTCAATCGGGAACTCTTGCTCAGTTGCCGCGTATGCGAGGCGTAGCAGTCTGCTCTCCATCCACCCGTTCCTCCTTCCCACTTCAGGGAAGGAGGAACGGACTGATATGTATCGCTGAAGTTGAGCGAAAGCTGCAACGAGTCCGACGTGTCCGCGATGCCGTAATGCTGTCCCCCTTACCATCATCGTTGTGGTCGCCCGCGCCACCATTCGTTTGATCGCCCCTTGACATCCTCGCTGTTTTAGAGTATAATTTGCTTCAGAAAACCATTTTCCGCAGGAGGGAGTAATGAACCGACTGACCATCGGGTTGAAGCAAGCAGGGTTGCGACTGACGCCCCAGCGCGTCGCGATCTGCAAGATTCTCGCCGAAAGTAAAGACCATCCGACCGCGATGATGATTTACCATCAGTTGCTGCCTCAGTTCCCCACACTGAGCCTTGCGACGGTTTACAAGACGCTACATGTGCTGAAAGAGATGGGGCTGGTGCATACGCTGGGCGATGCGGGCGACGGTGCCGACCATTTCGACGCCGATCTGACGCCGCATATCAACCTCGTCTGCACTCGCTGTCACCGCGTGGTGGACTTCGACGAGACCCTGATTCATACCGTGCAGCAGGCGGTAGAGCAACGTTCGGGCTACGAGATTCAGGGTGCTCGGATTGTGTATTACGGATTGTGCCCTGAGTGTCGCGTGAACGGCTCACTGAGCAACCGGGAGAGTGCGTGATGGGCGTGATGCGATACATTCGTCAGCGCATAGCAGAAGCCGATTCCTGTGCCGACGAGATGGCGAAAGTCGCGCTGGCGCATAAAGGTATTCGGCGGATTCGGTATCGCTACAAAGAAGATTCGGTAGAGCTGGAATACGACCCGCAACAAATCCGCGCTGAGGATGCCCAACGCGCCGCCGAGCCGCTACTACGGGAGCTGGGCGTGCGTATTCCGACGTGCAGCCTGCGCGACCCTAAAGTGGGCGTGTGCGCGGCGTGCCCCAGTGTGGCGCAACACGGCAAGCGGTGGCAGCTCAACGGCGTCGCCTATCGCGCCCGCTTCGACGGCGAGACGCTCACCATCGAGCAGGAGAACGCGCCGCCAGAACCTGTGGACCGTGTCCTACGCCGCGTGAAAGCCATCGAGCGCCCCGTTCCCCTGCGGCAAAGTCGCGCGCTCTGGGAGCCAATCCTCTCCGCGCTGACCTTACTGATGATTATTGTCGGTGGGCTACTGCGCTGGCAGGAACAGGCGACGCTGGCTAATCTCGCATATGCAGTTGCCTACCTCGCAGGTGGCTATTTCGGCGTAATGGACGGCTATCAGACCCTGCGCGAGCGACGGCTCGATGTGAACTTCCTGATGATTGCCGCTGCTATAGGCGCAGCGATTGTCGGTGAAGCCCCCGAAGGCGCGACGCTGCTGTTTCTGTTTTCGCTGTCCAACACGCTGCAAAACTACGCGCTGGCGCGCAGTCGTCGCGCCGTACGCGCGCTGATGGCGTTGCAGCCCGAAACCGCGCTGCGTATCACCCCTGCCGGCGTGGAAACCGTGCCGGTAGAGGAACTGCAGGTCGGCGATCGAGTGCTGACGCGCCCAGGCGAACGCATCCCTACCGACGGCGTGGTAGCACAGGGCGAATCCCATGTGGATCAATCCCCCATCACGGGCGAGAGCGTGCCCGTGCATAAAGCCTTCGGTGATAGGGTGTACGCTGGCACCATCAACGGCAACGGCACTCTGGAGATTGAGGTGCGCGCTCCTGCCACCGAAACGCTACTCCACAGGATTATGCGACTCGTGGAGCAGGCGCAAGAGCAGAAAGCCCGCACGCAACGCTGGCTGGAACGATTTGAGCAACGCTACGCGCTGACCGTGATAGGCAGTTCCGCGCTGGTTGCGTTGGGCTTACCCCTTCTCGGCTGGACATTCTCCGACGCTTTTTATCGTGCGATGACCCTGCTGGTGGTCGCCTCGCCCTGCGCACTGGTGATTAGCACGCCCGCCACCCTGTTGAGTGCAATCGCGAACGCGGCACGACGGGGCATCCTGTTCAAAGGCGGCGAGCCGATGGAGCGGCTGGCAGCGGTGAAAGCCGTCGCCATCGATAAAACGGGCACGCTTACCGAAGGCAAACTGGAGTTCACGGAGCTGGCAACGCTCGAGGGGGCATCGGAGGCGCACGCATGGCAGGTGATTATCGATGTGGAGTCGCGCTCGGAGCACCCGCTGGCGCAGGCGCTGGTACGCGCAGCCGAAGCGCGAGGGTACAGCCCCCGCCCCGTACAGCGCGTGGAAGCCGTGCCCGGCAAGGGCATCATCGCCACTCTGGCAGACGGCGTGGAGGCGCGAATTGGCAACTTGCGCCTGTTTGAGGATAGCAGCGTGCCTAACACCGTGCGTGAGGCAGTGGAGCGTCTGCGTGAGGCGGGGAACACCGCAATGATTGTGTGGGCGGCGGGTCAGTTTCTTGCAGTGGCGGGCGCCGCAGACAAAGTGCGCCCCGAAGCCGCCCCAGCCGTGACGCAACTCCACGCGCTGGGCATCCCCTGCGTGGCGATGCTCACAGGCGATGCCGAACCCATCGCCCGTGCCGTCGCCCAGCAGACGGGCATCGACCGCGTCTACGCCGACCTGTTGCCTCATGAGAAACTGGAGGTGTTGCACAAACTCAGCACCGAGTTCGGCTCGACAGCGATGCTGGGTGACGGAGTCAACGACGCGCCCGCCTTAGCCGCAGCGGAGGTCGGTATCGCGATGGGTGCGGGTACCGATGTCGCGCTGGAGACCGCCGATGTCGCTCTCGTGGGAAATGACCTGAACAACCTGCCCTATGCCGTCGCGCTTAGCCGAAGGGCGATGCAGGTGCTGAAACAGAACCTGATTTTTGCAACAGGTGTCATCGTCGTGCTGGTGATCCTGACTTTCGTGGCGAACCTGCGCCTGCCCATCGGTGTTGTGGGGCATGAGGGCAGTACGCTGATTGTGGTGCTGAACGGGCTACGGCTGCTGGTGTACCGTCCCCGCCTTGTCGAGAGATAAAATCTTGTTGCGAGCCAGCAGCTGCCCGTCGAGTCGCCTTGCTCCAGCGATAGCATCGCTAAGAACTCCCTTGTGAGTGCAGCCAGTTCGGTTTACGCTGAGTTGAGATGAGGAACGGAG
The DNA here is from genome assembly GCA_026416065.1 of Fimbriimonadales bacterium. Classification (GTDB taxonomy): domain Bacteria; phylum Armatimonadota; class Fimbriimonadia; order Fimbriimonadales; family GBS-DC; genus GBS-DC. The sequence goes on along the minus strand of JAOAFW010000159.1, from coordinate 870 downwards.
GGGGGGCACCTCGCCTCTGTGTAAGCCTTGCTCCCGATCGACTGCGCTGCAGGAAGGCGAATCCGATTTCTCCCCTCTCCCTCAGGATGGGCGAGGGGAGAGATTGTGAGGATTCACGCCGCTCGTTCAACACCGTCGGCGTCCGCTGATTGTCGGTGGGCTCACCCCTTCTTGCAAATGCCACCCACGCGACGCCGCCGCGCCAGCACAGCCAGCCCCAGCCCTAACGCTGTCAGGCTCGCCGGCTCAGGAACCAGCGTCCCTTCCGCGCGCAGGTTGACATCGAGGTCGACATTCAGCCCAAGCTCCTCCAGCGTCAGGTCGAAAATCAAGTTTGCCGTGTTGCCTAGCGGCAGAATTGTGGGCAAGCCGAACTCGAACGGGGGTAGATCCAAATTGGGGTTGAAAGTCTGCGAGAAGTTGAGCGGCTGCAGCGAGGTGATGAGCGCGTTGTTGCCGCTCACGACCACCTGCCCCTGCAGCGGTAGCACGAAGGGGACGGTCTGTGCGAACGGATTGCCCAGTAAGTCGGCGGCGAAGGTTAGGTCAACCTGCACGCCCGCAGTGAAATTGTATTGGTCGGGTCCCGTGGGGGTCAACACGCCCGCGCCTGCGCCCGTCTGAGCCGCCGTGAACTGGTTCAGGTTCACCGTGCCAATCGGGAAGCTAATCCCCTGCGATGGCAAGATGTAGGTGGAGGTTGGGTTACGCGTGCGGAACGACTGACCAGCAATCGTGAGCGTCACGGGCAACACGGCAGGCCCGTTCGCCAGAAAATTCAGCGACAGGTTCTCAAAAGTAATCGTATTGTTGCTCCCGTCCACAGTGGCGCGGAAGGTTCCGCCTGCCTGCCGATTGATGTTGCCGCCA
>JAOAFW010000135.1 GCA_026416065.1 Fimbriimonadales bacterium | reverse complement strand
TCAAGGATGTCGATGACCTCGTCCACTTTGGCGCGGATGGGGTCGTCGGGGTGTTGCTTCAGCACATAGGCGGCGGCTTCGAGGGCTTTGTAGAGGTCGGAGTCCATATACACGGGTCCTTGATAGCCCTCGCGTTTGCCTTCGGCGGCGAGGCGCAGGTTCGGGATGTTGCCCGCGCGTTCGAGTTCCTCAAACAGGTGGGGCAGCGTCGCCGTGCGGTTCGTCTGCTGCCGTTTCGACCAGAACTCGTCGGTGATTTCGACCTGTGCGAACGAGATAGGGCGTAGCCGTTTCATCGGCGATAGGATACCTTACGAATAGATGGTTCTCACATATGCCGTTGCCAGTGTGCCGCCGTCGCGAAGCGACAAGACGCGCACGCGGGCGATTTCGACCGTCGGGCGTCGCACACGCGGGACGCGCACGACGATGGCAACCTGCGGGCTCCCGTTCGGCGCGATTACGGGCGTCGTTGCAGGGCGCGCCTCCGTCTGCCACTGGTTGCCGTCGATCAGGATCGCGTACTGCTGAGCATAGCGGCTCTGATTGCGCAACAGCAACCGATGCTCCACGATGCGCGGCGTCGTTGCATAGCGCGTTGTGAAGTCCGGCTCCAGCAGCACGCCTGACTCGGCAGTGAGCTGAATCAGCGGGTCTTTCAGCACGCCGTCGCCCCAGACCCAGTCCCATGCCGTCAGGTCGTTGCGTAGGTAGAGTTCGAAGAAGGCGGTCAGCAGGCGGCGGGTCAGTTGCAGTTGCGTGGTGCGAGGCAACGGTCCACTGTCGCAGCCGATAATGGAGATATCCTGAAACCCACAGTGCCAGCCGCCCTGTATTACGGGTAGCAGTTTCGGCGCGAAGCCCGCGTTGTACATGCGCAAGCCGTTGCTGCTGAGGGGTGTAATCGTATCCGCACTGCCCGAAATGAGGCTATGGGGAACCGTGACATTCGGCGACGCCTGTATCGCGGAGGGGTTTGTCTCTGCCGCCGCGAGGTTCGCGACGGCTCGGATTCGCGAGTCGGCAGCCGACGCCAAGATGCTCGCCCCGCCCCCCATCGAGTGCCCTGAAATCCCGAACTTCGCGGTGTCTACCTGTCCGAACAGGCTGGACGCCGAGTCGGCGTTCTGCTGCTCCAGATAGGTCAGGCAGTGGCGCATATCTTCCGAGTAGGTGCGATGGTTCGGGAACAGCTCCAGCCCCGACTCAGTGGCAATCACAAAATAGCCCCATGTGGCAAGGTGTTCCAGAATCGAGCGGTAGCGTTCGGGGGGCTGCAGGAACCCGTGTCCGAAGGAGACGGCGGGGTAGGGTGCGCCGCTGCCATCGTAGGGGGTGTTGTCGCCAGTCGCCGTCGCGGGATAGTAGAGTTGCGCGTTGAAGGTCGTGTTATTCGGACGGCGCACCGTCACGCGCCGGCGTCCAGCACGATAAGAACCGGGCGCTGCATAGTCGGGTTGCATCGTATAGCTCCTTTCAAGAGGAAGTATACACTACTTTTTCTCCTGCAACGCCTGATACACACTCGCCAGAGTATTCTCCAATTCTTTTTGAGTCGCCGTCAGCGTCAGGTCGGCACGGGTGCGCTCTAAAACGGCGCGAAGCGCGTCGCAGGTGCGTCGCAAGCCGCCGGTGACGGCGTCGGGGTAGTCGAAGGTTACCAGCTCATCGTAAATCTCGTCCATCACGCCGAGCAGGGTTTCGGCATGGCTCAGTTCGCCCGAGCGGAGCAAATCCAGCACATAACGTCGGCATTCCGAAGCGGCTTCGGCGATTCCGTTAAGATACGCGGGAATTTCAACACCCAGTTCGTCGGGTTCCGGCAGCGCGTCACCCAGCACAATTGCATAGAGGGTTTCGCCTTCGACATATTCTTTCTCGGCATCGTGCAGGAACCCGGCATAGTAGATGCTAGGGTGCGGTCGCAGCCGCTCGCGGGCGTGGCTAATTTCGCGGTGCGCTTGGGTGAGCAGCTCACGGCAGGTCTCGAATTCGTGGCGGTGCAGGCTGCGAATCGCGCGGGCGCACAGCTGCGTGGCTTTACGACATGCCTGCAGTCCCGCCTCGCGCGCCTGGTGGCGCGTCTCCATCTGCTGGCGCAACTGCTCGGCAATCTCGCTCCAGTGGTTCATGCAGGGGATTATACCTTGCATAAGCAAACACACCCCTCTCCCACGCTGTGAGAGAGGGGTTAGAGGTGAGTGATTTTAGTTTCCGCTTGCTTTGCGCTCTTCGGCAGCGGCGCCTGCGGTGTCCGGCGCGGTCTGCTGACCCATTGGGTTCGTGGTGGGAGGCGCAGCTGCCTCGCCCTCACCACCTTGATTGCCGCACGCAGCGAGATTCAGCGCAATCAGCGACATCGCGAAGATCTTCAGGATCCAGCGTTTCATAACAGTCTCCTCAAGGCCAGTTCTGGTTGTCAGGCAGGTTCAGTCGAGCAATCGGGGGCGAGATGGCGAAGCGTCCCTGTGGGCTGTAGAACCAGTCGTACTTCACCCACTTCGCGTGTCCGTCAGCGAAAATCGCGTTCGTACCGTCGCTATGTCGCCCGGAAATCATCAGGAACACCTCGTTCCAGTTCGTGCCGCCCGGCTCGACATAGGGGTACAGGTCGAACGGCAGGGTTGATGCACCGAACACACTGCGCAGTCGCTCCGGCACACCCTCGCTTTGCGAGCGCGACTCGGTGATGATAATTACATCCGCGGTAGTCTCCCAACCCGCTTCGTTATGCTCCAACCCGCTGTAGGTGGTGCGATTATAGCCGTAGTTGGCGATGAACTCCTCGTTCTTCGCATAGTGTCCGTAGATGCGCGGCGCCACTTTCGAGCAACCACGCGCCGTGATGCTTGAAGGTGCATTCGTGGGGAAGGTACCGACCAGCGCAGAGCCGGGTGAGTCATCGTTCGCGCGGCAGCCATCCGCCGCCGTATACTCCACTAAGCGAGGTTTCGGCGCAGAAGACTGCGGACAGACGAAGATGTCCCAGTTCTTAATGTAGGGGTAGAGCGGAATGTGCCACTCCCACCACATATAGACATGGTAGCCGTCGTAGTCTTGCGCGTACATGCGCATGGTCGTGCCCAGCTGGCGCATATTCGACAGACACGAGGTCTGTCGCGCCTTCGCGCGTGCCTGAGCAAACACAGGGAACAAGATCGCCGCCAAAATGGCGATGATCGCAATCACCACTAATAGCTCAATCAGCGTAAAGCCCTTCCTTTGCATGGGAGCCTCCACATATAGTAGTATGGAAGCAACGAGGTTAAGAGGATGTTAAGCTGTGTTAAGGAAATTTTAAGTAAGATGGCAATTCGTCTGATAAATCCTTCAGAGATTTAGAACTCCCATTCTCAGCCCCTCTCCCACATCTATCGCTTCCGCTGTTTTTTTATCTCCAGCAGTCGACTGGTAGTGTCGGCAGGTGCGGTGGGCTGAGCGGGCTGTCGGGGCGGGGGCGCGCCGACATTTGCAGGTTCCTCAGCGGATGCGGATGTGGCGACGGGCGTCGGACTGGGCTGTGCCGCTGTGCCGTTGGGTTCCGCGCGGCGGGTTCCTGCGCGCTCCTTAGCGCCCAGCAGTCGCGCGGTCGCCTGCGCTTGCGGCGCAGGGCGTCGGGCGCGGGTTCCGCCCAGCAACTTCTCAGGCACGCGGCGCAGCAACTCCGCCCACTCCGCCAGCGGGATTACCACGCGCCGCACCGTGATATCGAGTAGCAGCAGCGCAAGCGCGAGCCACAGAAAAATGCGCCACAAGTCGCGCACGGAGCGTCCCTCTTTCGCGACGGGGCGGAACGCCTGCGCAGGCGGGGGGTTCACCTTGCCTCCAGTAGTCTCCGCGATGCGCGTCAGCAGCGGCAGGTTCGCCCGCGTGAAGCGGTACTCGCTGGGGTACGGGATGGCGAAGCCCGTCGTGTTCGTGCGCACCGTGCCGTCGGGGTCTTTTTCTATTACTGTGAGCGTATAGTCGCCCACGCCGCGCGCGGGGAACCGCCCGACATACCGCCCTGGCGCTTCCTGTTGCAGAGTAATCGTCATCCCTTCGCCCGTGGGTATGCCGATGCGCACTTCGGGCTGCAGGAAGTTTATTGGCTCGCCTTGTGGGGTGAACGCCTGCATCTCCACCACTGCCTGCCCGCCCTCAAGGCGCACAGTGGTCTGGTAATCCTGTTTGCCGCCCTTGCGCAGGATGGAGCGCGTGAGTTGCGTCCAGAATGGGGCGAACTCGCTCCAACCGACCCAGCGTTGCGCCCACTTCGGTTTCGCGTCGGAAGTGAACGCCAGCGACTGCCCCAAGCCGTACTGCCATACCGCCAGCAGCGGGTCGTCTTTGTGGGTGCGCATCAGGGTACGCGCCAGCGGGCGGTCGGAGGTGAGGTCGTAGGCTAACAGGGGCGGTGTGCTGCGCCAGTTAATGCCCTGGAGCATCTCCTCGCCCGCGCTCACTTTCGGGATGAACGCGCCCTCTTCGATGGC
>JAOAFW010000071.1 GCA_026416065.1 Fimbriimonadales bacterium | reverse complement strand
TTTCGCTGGGCTTTTTCTTGAACGCTTTTTTGCTGGACGCTGAGTGGAATGAATATTTCGACGAGGCGGGCAAGCGCACTTTTTATCCTGAAACAGGCGAGCCGCGCCCGATACCAATGCTCCAGCAGACCAATGTCGCTGCCTATGCCGATGCGACGATAGCCATCCTGCGCGTGCCGTTCAAGGGCGGCGAAGTGAGCTACTACATCCTCACGCCCCGTCAAGGGCGCGATATCATGCACTATGACGACACGCCGTTCAAGGAACCGATTACTTTGAACCAGCTACTCCAGCAGTTGACCCCTCAGCGCTGGAGGCGGCTCCGCGCGGAAGTGGAAGGTCGTGGCTCCACAGAGATTTACATGCCCCGCTTCAATCTTACCTGTACCGTTGAGTTTGAAGAACCTTTGAGACAGATGGGCATCGTTCGATCGTTCGAGTTCGCTGCCTTTTCGCGCATGTTCGCGCAGCGACCACCTGCACTTCCGCGACCTGAAGCAATCGATTTTGTGCGTCAAGCGGCGATGATTGAGGTGACAGCAGAACGGGTGCGTGTAAGGGGCTTTACGATGATAGAGGCGGGCGCGAGGAGTAGCCCCAGAGTCCTCTGTATCGACCGTCCATTTGTGTATCTGATTGTACATGAGCCGACGGGGGTGATTTTGCACGCGGGGGTGTTGCGCTACCCACCGGAATGATAGACACCCTTGTTATACCCCCCTCTCACATGCGGGAGAGGGGGGACATACCGTTTACCGGCTTGTGGCGTTGGAATCATCGGCTGAGCGAACTCGGAGTAGTTCCACCTGCCCCTCCGTAGAAAGCAACACAAGCCACGGCTTGCCCTTCACGCGTACGGGCAGCACGGAGCCGATGCCGCCTTCGCCCAGCCGCGCCCCACGCCATACACCATCGCGAAATTGGAGCAGGTAGAGGTGCGAGTCCCAGGTACCACCCGCAATCAGTTCATCGACTCCGTCGCCGTCGTAGTCGCCCGCCCAAGAGGGACTGGCGTCGCGCAAAAAGGCGAACTGCCACTTCGCTGGATTCAGCGCGTCCCTGCCTTCTGGAAACCCGACCAGCACGGTAGTCCGCACGTTCGAACCGCCTGTAAGAATCGGCAGGGAAGGCGTGTGGATTCCCTCGACCGCCAGTCCCCGATGCAGGCTGAGATTCCCGGGACCGATCTGTACCGCCAGGGGAAGCCGCTGGTCATAACGAGCAATCTCCCGGAACTGCCCGTTCTGCGCCTGAAACACAGTCCAGCGCACCGTGCGGGACTGATTTCCTGGCGTGTCGGCAATCACGATTTCCGCCATGCCGTCGCCGTCTAAGTCACGAATCCAGCTGGGCGACGAGACCTGCGCTGTGACCTGCATCGGCATACTCAGAGGCTTTAGCCCATCGGAGGCGACATCGTAGGTCTGGATTTGCACTGCCTGAAACCCGCGTTTGCGCAGGATAACCAGCTCCAGCGCGGCGTCGCCGTCCAGCTGCGTCAGCTCGATCTGCTCCACCAGATTAATCCCTTGCACGGGCAGTTTTATGGCGCGCTGCGTTCGCGAGAGCACAAGTGAAGAGGGCTTACCTGTGGCGCTGTCCCCTGCGAAAAGTTTTTCTGGCTTACCGTCTCCGTCGAGGTCGGGCAGCGGCGTCACGGTTCGGAGAATTGTGGTGGGCGGTACGCCGCCTGCGCTGATGGGATGCGTGCTCAGCGCGGAGCTGCCAATCAACTGGCGGATATGCGCAGGTGTGGAGGGGAGGAGCGCGTCTAATTGCAAACGATTCTCGCGGTTCACACGCAGCTGCGCCAGTTTGTCCGTGTCGGTCTGCAGGAAGTATTCGCCAATCATCCCGTCGCTGTCCATGTCAACGCCGAACCCGTTTCGGAGGCGTTCCCCTTTCAGTTCGGCAAGTGGCTGCGCTTCCCACTTACCGTTAACATAGCGTAGGCGGAATGTTTCGCGCGTAGTTCTGTCCCACGCAACGACCTCACGCAGCAGGGGGAGCGCGTCCCGCTGGATTTGAGCCGCCCACATAAGGGCAATCGAGGCGGTGAAGTCACTTGGCAGCAGCGCGAGGAGAGGCGCGGTCGCCGTCGCGCCGCTGCCCAGCGCCATCCAGCAGGTCATTTTTGGCG
>JAOAFW010000067.1 GCA_026416065.1 Fimbriimonadales bacterium | reverse complement strand
CGTTCAGCCCCGCGATGTTCACCGCGCCCGTGCTGGGCGTGTAGGTCAGCCGATAGACGCCGCCGTCGCTGCCGATGAGCAACTCGTTCGGGTTGCGCGGGTTGACTGCCATGCTATGGATGTCCACATGGATAATCGCCTGATTGGTGAACCCTCGTCCAATGGAGCGCCAGCCCGTGGGCGGTGTCCACTGCACGAGGTCGACCAGACCCAGATACAGCACATCGTTGCCAGCGCTGTCCCGCGAGATGTGCAGTGTTGCATCGTACCATGCCTGATAAAAGCCACCGTCAACGCTGGGGTTCATCGAGCTCCAGCTGCTGCCAGCGTCTTCGCTGACCCATACTTGTTGATCGACGCCCGACATCAGGTACACCCGATTGGGATTATTAGGCGAGGTCGCGACGCGCAGTGAAGACTGATTGCCGACACTGAAAGGCGCACGAAGAGTCGTCCATGTTTGCCCGCGATTGCTGGAGCGCAGCAGGTATCCAGGGAAGCCGTGCCCCACTGCGTAGTAGTAACGCACGCCCGTTGAGGGGTCGCGCGCGCTCACGGCTAAGTCGCTCCAAATCGCGCTGACGGTACTTACTTGCGTCCAGGTGTTGCCTCCGTCGGTGCTACGCCAGATGTCGCCCGCAATTCCTTGATACGGTCCCCAACCTGTGCAAACGGTGATGATATTCGGATTTTCTGGGTCGATCAGGATATCCGAAACACATCGATAGCCAAACTGAGCGGCGCCGAGGCTCTGCCAGGTCTGTCCCCCATCAGTGGAGCGCATCACACCCTGAGAGAACGGGCGCATCCAGCCCTGGAAGTCGCCCGTACCGACATAGAGGATGTTCGGGTTCGTTGGGTGTATCGCGATGCAGGCGACCTGCAGGAACTGCCAGTAGTCGGTTAAGGGCTGCCATGTCGCGCCGCCGTCTGTGGTTTTCCACACGCCCCCCTGCGGTGCGCCCATATAATAGACATTCTCGTTCTGCGGGTCATACGCAACGGCGTTCACCCGTCCCGAAACGGGCGCCGTGCCGAAGTAAGTGCGATAAGGTGGCGTCGCGTTGCGCGGACCTACGAACTCCCAGCTCGATCCCGAGGCAGGATAGAACGCGCTAACCATCTGGTCGCGCTGCTCCGCAGCACGGATGTACGCCAGCCAGTCTACCGAGTCGTTAGGATAGGCGCGTATATAAAGATAGTCCCACAACGCCTCGAGATACTCAGGTCCCTCTTCCAGCTTGTGGCGTTGCTTGGGATCCAATTGGGCGCCTGACTTCTCCATCTGCTCTACGCGCTCTTTCGCACGCTGTTTCTCATGGTCAATCCACCGTTTGAGTTGCTTCAGTGAATAGTAAGGCGGGTTTGCGTGAACTGTCTCGACAACTGTCTCGTTGGGCTTCGGCTCCGTTTTAACCTCTTGAGTGGCGCCTTGCAGGAAACACACCACCAGACCGATTAGCCAGAGGTAGCGCATAGCAAAGATATTATAGCCCATTTTGCCTCATGCCGACACTGTGGCAGAGGTACGCACCCGTGTGCTGCCGAGCAAAAAGGATGACTTCAAACGAGGGCGCCCGCCCCAGAGCCGATAGTACAGGCAGGAACGGTCGGGGTATTGGCTTGAGACGGCTTTATACGAGTGTCGCTGCTTGTCGTTTGGCAAGGGGCGCAGCTGTAGACTGCCTCACTATCAGCTCGACGGGTAAATACTCGTGCAGTGGCTCGGGACGCCTGCCTTTTGCCATGTCCAGTAGTTTCTGCACGGCGTGGGTGCCCAGTTGTTCCAGTGGCTGTCGGAAAGTGGTTAGCGACGGCTCCAGCAGCGCGGCGGAGGGTGGGTCGTCGAAGCCTATCAGCGAGACATCGTCGGGCACGCTTAGCCCTGACTGACGCAGGGTCTGCAAGACCGAGAGTGCGAGGTAGTAGCCCCCTGCGAAAATCGCTGTCGGTCGGTTGGGCAGGCGCAGAACGGTGCGTATCGCCTCCCGGTTCGCCTCGCCTACCTCGTCTGCATAGGGCGTGGCGAACGTCCAGAGGTGCGACTCGGGCACACCTGCCTCATGGAGCGCGTCGCGGAAGCCTCGCCAGCGGTCGCGCGAGTTGAAGGTCTCCAGTGCGCCGAACAGCCCCACAAATCGCTGATGTCCCAGCTCCAGTAGATGTTTCGCCGCAAGGCGTGCCGCGCCGTAGTTGTCGGTGTCCACAGTCGGCGTTTCCCATTCTTCTGCGCTTGCGCCCACTATCACCACCGGGATGCCCCGCCGATACAGATCCTCCAGCAAAGTGATATGCTCGGCAGCAGGTGCAATTGCCAGAATCCCCATAAACTCCGAAGAGAGCAGCTCACGCTCAATCTGGTCGATCTGATAGTCCAGCCACAGCGTGCGCAACCCCAGCGGTGCAAGTGTGTTCAGTATACTACGCTGGATGCTGCTGAAATAGAAATCGACGGGCTGGCGCGTGCCCGTGCCTAATCCCAACGCCATCACGGTAAATGACTGCTGAAACAGTGTGGGGGGTAAGTTCTCCGCGACAATCGTGCCCACGCGCCGCTTGCGAATCAAGATCCCCTCTTGAGTCAGCCCCTGCAACGCGCGGCTGACTGTGAGCGGGCTGACGCCTAACTGCTCGGCTAAGGTGCGCTCAGGGGGCAGCACATCGCCGGGTTTCCAAAAGCCCGTTACAATCTGTCGCTCTACCCACTGGCGTACCTGCACATAGCGCGGGGTTTCCGCATTGAACCGAATAGCCATATTTCCACCGACAACCTTATAGTTATAAGGCAGTCCCCTTATTATACCAGAATAGCATACTCTCCCTGATACAGCCCGTGAGGGGAGACACGACGCTTGTCCACCGTCTTCGTCAGTGAACACAACGCCGCAGGGGCTGTCTAATCATAAACTCGCTGGTATCAGGTACGAACTTTTCGCCTTCGGGTCGTGGACAGCGAGGAAGATGAAGAACATCTCATCATAAGTGCCCTCGCCATAGCGCACGGGGCGCGGCGGATTGCTGGGATTGTTCGGATTGTCCGATGAGTTGTCATACCAGCCCACGCACTCGATGACTGTGCCCGGCGGCAGTTCAATCGGCTTCTCGTAGAAGTAAGCCTGCTGCCAGTTGAAGTCGTAATCGGTGATTTGGAGCAGGGGAACGGTGTGTCCGTCAGGCGTTCTGGCGACGACTTCTGTGCCCCGCGCAATCAGGTGCATGTGCGCCATAATCGAGAGCGCATAGACCGGGCGGTCGCTCGGGGTCGTCCAGCGGGCGTGAATTCGATAGTTCTTTTCGCCGGCTGGGATGTTGATGTTCCGATTGCTAATCACCGCGAGCTGTACGGGTTTGGTCACCTCCGTTCGATCAGCAAGGTACAACCCGATTTTTGTGCGGTCTTTTTCGCGCTTGCCCCGTTTGAAGTAATGCACCTGCATCACAAGGTCAAACTTGCGCGGCAGGACGACGGCGAAGTTCTCCTCCAGTTTAATGGGGCGCATACCGGGTACCCAGCCGCCCAGCATCATTGCCGGGATGAACCCTGTGCCACCGAAGTTGGAATAGCCTGGCTCAGGATCCTCGGCGTCCAGCTGGCGTGCGCGCCCTGAAGTGTCCACGAACATGTTCGCGTGGTGCACCACCTCGCGGTTGCCCGGCTGGATATCGATGCCTACGATGACCTTATTCTCGGGCAACTCCACAGGAATCACGAAGTAGCGGTACTCGTCGCCTCCCGTGCCTTCCAGCACGTACTCTTCCTGCATTTGCACGACGAGGTCTGGTTCGCCATAGTACCAGCCTTTGTTGAAGGTGGGAGGCTTGGGAGCTTTGCTTAAATCGCCTGCAGGCGTGCCCGAGTCGACCCAGCGGGCAATCAGGGCAATTTCCTCGTCGGTCAGATAGAATTCGTTCTTGAATCTGGCGAAACCGGGTGTCGGTTTCCAAGGAGGCATCAGCCGTTTTTGAGTATAGTACTTAATCTCCTTCGCCCAGCGTTTGGCGTCGTTGTAGGTCTGCAGTGGGAACGGACCGATATCGCCCGGATGATGGCATGAGGTGCATTTCGCATAGAGGATGGGGGCGATGTGTTCCGCGAAAGTGACCTGCGCGGGCGTTGCGTCGAAGTCGCTGTCAGGTAGAGTCAGGAAGCAGCCCACTACTGCGGTGCGAGGCTGTTTGACGGGTTTGCCTGCAAGGGTTGCCTGGATAGCGTCGCGCAGATAGTGGTGTTGCGCTACTTCGCGCTTGGTTACGCTATCGATGGCGCCGACGTACACTACGGCGCCTTTACGATCCAGCACGAATGCCTGAGGCACATGCGTTGCACCCAATCTTCGAGCGAGTGCAACTGCGCCCTGTCGGACTACAGGAAACTTGAAGCCCATCCGCTGCCTATGGTCACGAATGGAGTCGACGGTCTCATCCGATTCAGGGTAGATGCCGTAGAAGGCGACGCCTTGCTTCTGGAAGGTTGTGTAGAGGGCGTTCAAACGTGGTGCGTAACGCGGCACTGCAGGGCAGCGCGAGGAGAGCGTGATAAAAACTGTCGCTTTCGCGTTGCGTAAATCGCTCAGACGCACGCTTTTGCCGTCTAATGTCGTCCACTGCAGCGTGTCGGACGCAGTCTGAGGCTGCCAACCAGCCCAGAACAGTAAGCCACTCAGACACAGTGTCGCTATGCTCCATCGCATCATTGCCATCACCGTTTTTACAGTATACTCGTCTGACTCCGAATTTCCTGCCAGTTAACTCCGAATTGCCGAATTCGGTGTCCGGTTTAGCGGGGGATTTGAGTCTTAATAGGGTGGAATGTCCTGCGAGGGCGTTCCAACAGGGCGAATTAAGTAGATGTCAGCGGCGCTGGGCTTTGATCCTCCTTTCGACAGCGTCGCTCATTTTTTTATCAGAAGCCCTCAATCTGTTTGCGAAACTGTTTGAAGCTCTCTTGCGCCATCTGTTCCCACATCTGGCGCACGGCATACAAGCCCTGCATCGCCACCTCGAAGTGTTCGGAGAGGCGTCGGAACATAGGCGCTTCCTCACGCCATTCGCCGATATCGAACAGCGAAACGAGACGGTAGGACTCCTTGCCTTGCTTCACATAGTCAATCAGGTGGTCTTTGCGGAGCGATGCGCGGAGCTTGGGCAGGGCTTCGGGATAGACGCCCGTCCAGAACAGCGTGAAGTCGCCGATATGTCGGTGTACCTCGCGCTCTTGATAGAATGACTGTGCGCCCAACCGAATATCAGCGTAGTAGAGCATTTCGGCGACCTCTTGGAGTGGACGCCCATTCAGGTCGCGCAAGCGGTAGAGACTGTCGATATGCGCGAACTCCGTCAGCAAGTTCGTCAGGTACTGTATCACTTGCCGGTCATCCCAGCGCAATGACAGCGCAAACGCGCGTTCCACTAGATCCCCAAACAGTTGCTGCAACGATAGGTCTCGCCGTAGCATCGTCTCAACCACCTCATTAAGATATTCCACATCAGCGTTTAGGTTCCCCAGGCGCCCGGGCTAATTTATGCAGAGCGATAGTGCTTTGGGAAGCGTAGACCGGCAGCCCGATCAACAGGAAGGGGGCAAGGGGCGCGCAGCAGGCGAGCAGGCTGTAGAAAGTCGCCAGCACTGCCGCGCGCGGGGTGAGTAGGGGAGCGGCAATCTGGGGAAGTGCGACCTGATCGCGCACCGCAGACGGCGCAGCAATCAGCCATGCGCACGACCAGAGCGCAAGATAGAGGGCGTAGAAACCGATGCCGAACCCTACGGTCACGAACGCCAACCCTATGCCGATACCCCCGGGAGCCGGAGGGGGGGTCATTAGCGCCTGAATAAGCCACCCCCAAAAGTAGCCACTCACAGCGGCAATCAGGATACGCAACTGTTGCGACCACGCACCGTAGACCCAGCCCCAGAAAATTTGGGTAGCGGGCACGCCTGCCAGAAACACGCTCACAATCTCGCCCGAGTTGAGCCAGCGGCGTACGCGCTGCACCGTCACCTGATAGCCCCACAACCAAAGGAAAATACCCAGCCCGATCATCACTAAGAACGAGACACCCACGCCGACAAAGTCAAAAAGTAGACCCAACACAAGCATCAAGACCCCAATCCCCAGTGCCCACGCAGGTTGACGCTCAGTGAGGGTCAGGCGGGTCATCGGGTTGGTCGCGTAACGCAGTGCAATCCAGTCCCAGAGGGGATACAGCCACGGCAAGGCGTACCACTCGATTTCTTGGCTGACGCTCTCTTGGGGCTCTGACCGGTTCCGTCGCAACCGGAATAACCGTGCTGGGTAGTGCCCGATGAGAATCCCCAGTGCCAGAACACTTAATATCAGTGTGTAGCGCAACAGGGGTGCGCTCAGGCACAACCACAGCGGCGGTTGTGTAGTTACTCCCGCTGTGCGCCAGGCGTCCGACGCCATCAAGAGCGCGTAGGTCGGGCTGAGCGCGCCAAGCGCGGGATGAAGCGGCTTGACCCAGAACACGAGAGCAGGCAATAGCCCCAGGAGCAGTGCACCATAGACCCAGTTGCGAGCGCGGCTGTGAGCGCGCTGTATCCCGCGACGAGTTAACGCGCCGCCCAGCCACTCCGCCCCGCTGAGCCACAGGCTTGCGACCCAAAACGAAGTGGCACCCGTTGGCAACCCCCATCTCAGGATCGCAGCCCCGACGAGCAACCAGCTCAGCACACGGAGCAGCCCTCCCTCCAGCAGTTGTATTCGCAGGGGTTGCAGAATTGGCTCTGCCTGACGACGCGCGGTCAGCAAGAGCAGGTTCAGGTAGCCTGCAGCGGCGAATACCCCCAGCATCGCGAACTGTGTTTGCTCTGCGCCGCTCAGTCCCCGGAGATTGCCCAGTCCCCACGCGCTCAAGCCACCAATCGCCATCATCGCCGCACAAGGAATCAGATAGAACCATCGCCAGATGCCCGAAGGCGCATTGACCCAGCGTGCGATGCGTTCAAACCGCAGCATTTCTACAATCAGCCACATTAGCGCGAAGCCACGCAGGTCAGGTAAAGCGATCAACATCCGGTCTGGCAACAGCACGCGCCCCAGAATAGGCAATGCGAGCATCGCACTAAACAGTCCACTGCTGGCGACCGCCGTGCGGGCGCGTCCTCCATCCAGCATAAAGGCGTAGCCCAGCAGCCCTGCACTTAAGACCCATACTGTGCCTTCCCAAGCCGACGCCAGCAACGCGACGGACACCAAGCCCAGCACAAAATAGTTCGCGAAGCTGAACAGCAGCCAGAATATGCATGCGTCGGCGAGCGTCAGTCCCAACGCGCCGGCGACGAGCGCGTAGAGGGGCATCCAGAGGCTCATTAGCAGGAGTCGAGACAGCAAATCAGGCAAACCGCGCTGGATGAGGAGCGTGTGGGCTGTGTGGGGTGTCAGACGGATTTGCTCAAAATTCCCCGTGCGCAGGTCATTCGCGAAAGACGGGTCAGGTAGCCGACGCTCCACCCACCCCCGCGCCAGCAGGTGCATCAGCACAGCCCAGCCCAGTAGCGCGTGCAACCCCCCGCCGCTGCGCATTTGCGCCAGCAAGGGTAGGAGCAACACGCTCAACGCGCCTGTGCCCAGCGCAAAACCCCAGCTCCCGCGCAGCAGCGTCAGCATCGGCAGGCGACGATATATAACCCCCCAAAACATCAGTCCATCGAACCACCTACCCGGCTCTGTTGCTGCGTCTCGTGCCCCCGAAACCACCATCGGTTGTTAAGTACGCTATTTGAGGAGGGGTTCCTGCAGGTTTGCACGCTTTCAACTCCTTCCCCTATTCGCGATGTCTTGTGGAGGGGATTTAGAGAGTACCAAAAAGGAATGCTTTCGCCAGTAGGTTTCACTGAACAGGAAAACGCATTCGCGATTCGAATCATGTTCTTGTGCAAACACTCTTTGCGGCGACCTGGTGGTTTGGGCAGATTGGCGTTGAGGCGGCGTGGCAGCGCTGGCAAGAATCTCGGGAGAGTGACTCGGCGATTCGCCTGCTGGATGCGGTGATTGAGGGCGCGGCGGCGGTGGAGCGCGACCCGCAGGTGATGTCTGTGGGCTACGGCGGCTTGCCGAACCGCGACGGCGAGGTGGAGCTGGATGCCGCCGTGATGGAGGGCGCACGCCTGCGTGCCGGTGCGGTGGCGGGAGTGCGCGGAATTGCGCCCGTGATTCATCTGGCGCGTGAGGTGATGCTTCGTACTCCCCACCTTATGCTGGTGGGCGAAGGGGCGACGCGATTTGCGCTGCAACAGGGCTATGAACCTCAGCAACTCCTGACCGCCGAGTCTCTGCGTCGCTGGCAGGAGTGGCGCAAGCAGCGCACCGCCCCTAAAGAGGTCTCTACCGTGCGCAGCGATGATCCCGACGACGTGCGCGTGAGTAAACAGTGGCACGCTCAACAGCCTGACGAATCGCATGACACGGTGGGCGTGCTGGGTTGGAACGCGGGACATGTAGTCGTCGCCTGTACCACCAGTGGATTGGCGTGGAAGCTGCCCGGCAGGGTGGGCGACTCGCCGATTGTGGGGGCGGGGCTTTACGCCGACAACGAGGCAGGCGCGGCGGTTTGTACCGGCGTAGGCGAGGAAATCTGGCGGTTCGCTTTAGCCAGCCGCGTCGTGGAAGCGATGCGCGCGGGCTATTCGGCACAGCAAGCATGCCAGCGCGGCGTGGACTTCATGCTCCGGCGCTTGCCGGATGTCGCGGCGCATCAGTGCGCCGTGATGGCTGTCCAAGCCAACGGCGACTTCGGACTGGCGGCAACTCAGCCCGAAAAGTTCGAAGCGTTCGTATGCCGTGACGGTGCTATTGAGCGCGTTCAGCCAGGTGGCAGTTGAACCCTGCTACACCCCACGCGAGGGTTGTAGTCGGTATCGCAGAAGACCCTCGTACTCCTCGCGCTGCGCCAGTCCCTGCTTGACCAGCCCCTCCAAGTAGTCACGCCCTTCCGCGAGCGAGAGGCGCAGCGCAAGGCACGCCTCGGCAGGAGTAATCACGCCGCCATTTTGCAGCGCATGCTCAATCAGTCGATGTTCGCGCAAGCGCGGTTCTTCTTCTTTCTGCTCTTTATAGCCCTGCCAGAACAGCCAGCCGCCGACGGCTGTCATACCCCAGAGCAGCAGGGTGTAGCTGAGTATCTCGCCCCAGCCCAATCCGTGCCACCCCCATGCACCACCGCCTTGCAACCGTGTCCATGCGAAGTCGGCGAGCTTGCCCGACCACAAAACTATCACGATTAAGCCGACTGCTGCCAGCGTGCCTCCTATGGCCTGCTTCCATAGATAGGTGGGCAGTGCCTGCGAGACAGTTTGCGTGGATGTGAGATTGCCGCTTTGACGCTGCTGAGCGCGAATTGCAGCGTACATACTCGCGCAGTGATAACCAGCAATCACGGGGCTGGCAATCAGCCAAAAAGGCTCGTTTACAGACGCGCCACTGGCGACCATCGCAAGGAGCATCCCCCACAGAGCCACCGCGCCACCGAACCACAGCGCAGCGCGAAACGGCATCCCTTGCAGCAAGTGTCCCAGGCCCGGCAAAACCAGCGACGCCAGACCATACTCACGATAGTGATGCAAACTCTCGGCATGTACTTGCATCGTCTTCCCCTCCATCGTTGCGGCGTCAAGAGTTTACCCAAAGACCTGTAGTTTTTCAAGGGGGATCACTTCAGCATGGGGCGAAATACGCGCCGAGTCGGTGTGAAAAGCATACTTGGAGCGGGCAGCGGGAATCGAACCCGCACCACCAGCTTGGAAGGCTAACTCAACCTGTAGAGCCACCTGCCCCTTACCCCTACACCCTGTAGCGGTAAAGGGAACCTTTAGCCCCCCTATCCTGTAGCCCTGAACCGATAGGATGGGCATCCCTTGCCCTGAGCTGACGGTATGAAACACGCCCGCAACACCGTGCCTGTTTTAGGGATTCAGGCTAACCCGATTAGAGGGAGACACAGGGCTAATACAGGTAGGGTAGAATCGCACTGCTGCTGCAGCCATCCCCTGCAGTAGCCCTGCCTACCGTGCCCTCTCACGGTAGGCGTTCTTATTATGGCATAAGGGATTGTGGAAAGTCAAGTAGGGCAGGAGGGTATCCTCCCCCTGTACCTGCCCGCCTTGCGGTTTGCTTACCCCTTGCGCAAGGGGCAGGGCAGGTACACACAAGGGGTAGGTTATGGACACACGGGCTTTACTCAAAGCGTGCTATTATGCCGTACTGTGGGAACGAGAACCTGCTTTCAAAGACGCCTACAGGCAGTTATTAGGCTTACCGCTGGAAGCGCAGGTACGGGGCTTAGGGGCGTTGCAGCAACAGTGGCAACTACCCCCAGACGCCCTGCAGGATATGGTGCAGGCTTTACGGCGCGGGGATACGGGCAGTGAAGATACCTGCCCCTTTGGGGCGATAGGGGGCGGGGTTGTGGAGCGCAAGCAGGACGACCTGCCCCCGCCGCCAAATGTACCTGCGGGTAGTAGCCTGCCGTTTTATGACCCTGACGCTTATGCCACCTTTGGGGAATACCTGCAAGCCCTGCAGGACGCCTACAGGGGCTTAGCGTGCCCTACACCGCAGGAACGGGAGTATGTAAGCGTGTGGCAGGCGTTTACGGCGCAAGTGCAAGGGAACCCCGCCTGTGAGGCGATTCCTGTACCCCCCTTTGGGCTACCTGACTACCTGCCTGATAGCCAGACGCGGGAATCTTATATAAACTGGGCAGTAGGGCAGGTGGACTTACAGCAAGCCACGCGCGACCTGCCGTATGGGGCTTACTTGACGGATGCCCTAAGGCGTGAGATAGTGCGGGCGATTCTTATAGCCTACTGCACTAAAATAGAAGAACGGGCAGGCAAGCAGGGCATAAAACTACGGCGCGAGCAGGGCAGGGAGCTGGACGCTGAAAGCGCAAGGCAGTGGGCTGAGTACCTGTACCTGCGCCTGCAAGCGGGCTGGACCTGGGGGCAAATAAGCGCGTGGGCAAGCCGCCAAAGCGGGCGCAAGGTAGGGCGAAGCGCGGTTCAGACCGCTGTGCGCAGTTGCGCCCGGACTTTGGGGGTGAAAAGTGTACGCTAAGGTGTGCCCCCCCTTGTTAGCGTACACCTGCAAGCGGGCATAATAGCCCGCGATGAACACGAAGCGTGAATTGCCCCACCTGTGGATTGGGCAGGGGGGCAGGGCTAACAGAGCCGATGCGTTGCGGCTGGAATCGATTCTACCCCATCTCCAGCGTGTGCAACGGCTCAGTAGCGGCGAGTGGCTTGCTTGTTGTCCGGCGCACGACGACCGTGAACCGTCGCTCTCCTTGCGGGAACTGGCGGATGGCACTTTATTGTGGCACTGCCACGCGGGTTGCTCGCAAGAGCAGGTAGGCGAAGCCCTGCGCAAGTTAGCGGGCGTGGACACCCGGCGCAGGGAACCCGCCCGCAGGGGGCTAACACTGCAGGAGTATGCCCGCGCGAAACACCTGCCCATCGACTGGCTCAGGC
>JAOAFW010000049.1 GCA_026416065.1 Fimbriimonadales bacterium | reverse complement strand
ATCCGGAGCAGTTCGAGATCCTGCGCACGCAGGTGCTGCCCGACCTGCTGAAGCGCAGCCTGCATCTGAAGATCTGGAGCGCGGGCAGCTCCTACGGCGCAGAGGCGTACAGCATGGCGATTCTGCTGCACGAACTCGCGCCGAACCGCTCCCATCAGATTCTCGGCACGGACATCGATCAGGAGGTGCTGGAGCGGGCGCGGCGCGGTGTGTTCGCGGAGAGCGATATGCGCAACGTTCCCGCCGAGTATAAGCAGAAGTACTTCCGCGCGTTCCAAGACACCGGGCGAACGCTCTACGAAGCCGACCCTGCGCTCAAGCGCTACCTCAAGTTTGAACGACAGAACCTGCTCTCCGACCCCTATCTGCAAGGGTTCGACCTGATCGCATGCAGGAATGTCGTTATCTATTTCTCGGACGAAGCGAAGGAGCGCATCTTCCGGGAGTTCTACAACGCGCTCAAGCCGGGCGGGTATCTGTTCCTCGGCAACACCGAGCGCATCTTCAACTACGCGCAGATTGGGTTTGAGAACCCCAGCGCGTTTTTCTACCAGAAACCACAACAGGAGGTTCAACGATGGCGAAACGCATCATGATTACCGACGACGCGCTGTTTATGCGCGTGACACTGAAGAATATTCTCACGCAGAACGGCTTGGAGGTCGTTGCGGAAGCATCAAACGGGCGCGAAGCAGTTGAGCTATACGAGCAGCACAAACCCGACCTTGTATTCATGGACATCACCATGCCTGAAATGGACGGTCTGGAGGCGCTCAAAGCCATTCGCGCAAAAGACCCCAACGCCAAGGTGGTAATGTGTACCGCAATGGGGCAGAAACAGATGGTATTAGAAGCGATTCAGGCAGGTGCAAGAGATTTCATCGTCAAGCCGTTTCAGCCTGAGCGCATCTTGGAAGCCGTGCAGAAAGCTGCGTAAGGAGGCGAGCAATCGTGAAGGCAGAATATATCAACCCGTTTATCGGCGCAGCGATGAATGTGTTCCAGATTATGGTGGGCGTCACGCCGGAGAAGGGGCAGCTCAGTGCGCGCAAGGGGATGTTTACCTCGCAGCAGTGCAACATCGTGCTGGGTGTCACTGGGCATCTGGAGGGACAAATTATCATCGGCATGTCCATCTTCACTGCCGACAAAATCGCATCCAAGATGCTGGGTACGACGATTCGCACCTTCGACGAGCTGGCGGCGAGCGCAATCGCCGAGCTGGGCAACATGATTTCAGGCGCCGCGCTGACCGAACTGGCATTGAGGGGTATCCATTGCAACCTCTCGCCGCCCAGCCTGATACGGGGCACGAATGTGCGCATCAGCACGCTCGAGATCCCGACCCTGGTCGTGCCCTTGCAAACAGAGATGGGCGATGTGGAGATTAATGTGGGGCTATGCGAACGCACTAAGTAAACTGTCTCTCTGGGGGCTGATGGGTTGGCGGTTGCGCAGTTTCATCTACGCAACCGCCACTGGGATACCGTGTCTGCTATATTTTCGCTTCAGATGCGCGGCGCGCCCTGGCAGGGGTTCGGCGCGTTGAAGTTCGCGAGGTTCACCGTGAAGGTGTTGCCGCCAGAGCTTACCTGCACGATACCGCACTGACCGGTGTTGTAATTGATAGTGGTCGGCGGTCCAAGCGGCGCGCCGGTCGGAGCCAGCTGCTGCACCGTAGTCGTACCGCTGGTCGGATAGTTACAGCCGCTGCTGGTAGAAACGTTGTTATAGGTAATCTGGTAGCTGATGGAGTTGTTGCCGACAGTGGTGGTCTGCGTGCCTTGCCCGTTCAGCGTGTAGCCGCCGTTGTTGTTCGGTGTGTAGGTTCCGCTGAACTGGAACTGCACGCTGCAGGTTTGCAGGGTGCCCGACGCCGGAGTTTGAGTAAGGTCCATCGTGATGGTATAACTTCCGTTCGTTGAGCCCTGTGAGTAGATGATACTGCCGTTCAGGGTGTACGGACCACCGCTGTTATAGTTCTGGAAGTTCACCTCGAAGTTTGCTCCGGTGGGGTCTTGAGCGATGATGATTTTGCCCGAATAGGTAGGCGCACCTGGGTAAGGCTGGCAGCCCGTGCCGTAGTCCAGCTCGAGAACGCCTTGCGTAATCTGGGTGTATTGGGGGCAGTTTGTTTGCTGTTGCCCCTGAGGCGGATTCAAATCGTCGTTGTTGGGGTTGAACTGGGAAAAAACATTGTTCATGTTCACAACGCCGCCCAGCTGCTGTTGCTGGGTCTCTGGAAGCGTAGTCAGACCAGACGATGCGCCGCCACAACCGCTCAGCGCGACTAACACCGACAAAGAAGCGACCGTAACAGGGAGCCACACCAGCACTCCACTCAGTATCCTGTGCTTCTGCATAGATTCCCTCCGTTTTCGTGACACGCTTTCGCCAAAATACAAGCCCTTCTTCCCTAACTTGCTTTTAGCGATGCGTGATGTATGCTACGAATAGTATCGGTATAATTAGGGGGGATTTTTAGGGGTGAATTCATCCAGGGCTACCTTCTTTAGCGTACCCTCATCCCCTCTCGTCAGAGCGAAAGGACTTGAGGTGAAATGAAACCGCGCCCCCACTGCTGACGCAATGGGGGCGCGGTCGTCCTCATGAGTAGAGGCGTTTACGACGCCCCAACTTCCATCCGCACAAAGCGCACGATTTTCAGGTCGCTGCCCCCCGCCTTGAGCAGGTCGCCAATCGTCTTCGACTCGTCCTTGTAGAACGGTTGTTCGAGCAGGGCGACTTTCTGGACGAATCCCTTGTTCACGCGCCCGCGCGCGATATTTTCGGCGACATTTTCGGGTTTACCCTCGTTGATGGCGCGCTGCTTCTCGATTTCCAGCTCCTGCTGTAGCATCTCAGTGGGAATCTCGTCTTTCGAGAGGTATTGCGGGGTGCTCCACGCAATCTGAATGGCGATCTCATGGGCAAGGCTCTGCATCACTTCCTTCTCTGCGCTGCCGGTCAGCACGACCATCACACCCACCAGCTTGTTATGATGGATGTAGATGTCCACCACGCCGTTTTCGCCTTCGGGCACCCGTGCGATGGCGTAGTTCTGGAAGGCGATGCGCTCACCCGTTTTGCCAATGGCAATCTCGATAAGTTTCTCGACGGTGATGCTGCTATCGGAGAGGGACGGTCGCTGCAGAATCGCGTCAATGTTGCCCTCTTCGCCGATCGCCAGCACGTGCTGGAGCAGTTCGTTGGCGAGGGTCAGGAACTCCTCGTTGCGCGCCACGAAGTCGGTTTCGCAACGTAGGTCAATTAGTGCGCCAGTGCGTCCGTCCTCGCTGAGCGCACCCGCGATGATACCTTGATTGACTTCTTTGCTGGCGCGTTTGCTGGCGATGATGGCGCCTTTTTCGCGCAGGATGAGGCGCGCTTTCTCCATATCACCCTCCGCTTGCTCCAGCGCACTTTTACAGTCCATGAAGCCTGCGCCGGTCTCGTCGCGCAGGGACTTGATCAGTTGTGGGCTAAT
>JAOAFW010000017.1 GCA_026416065.1 Fimbriimonadales bacterium | reverse complement strand
AATATAAAGTGGTGGTGGGATGTGCCATTCGTCGGCAGGTTGAAGAAGTTGCTACAGCCCGACTCGCAAAACACATTCCCGAAGCCCGACTTCGAGCCGACTAAGCCGGGCGAAATCCACACCTGCTGCACGCGACAGAACTGCAGTTGCGGCTGTCCCGTATTGTAGTCGAAGTAGAAATCGAGCCCGACATCCAGAATGAACCTGTTCAACACGCTGGACATCTGCCGAATCGGGTGGGGCTGTGGCTGGACAATCGCCACCCGATTGCCTTCCCTGCCAAACAGCAGGTCGTCATCGTGTGCCCATACTACATTTAGAGCCAAGCCAATAATGGCAAGAATCCGTGCGATTTTCATAACTCGAACCTCCTCGGACGCCGTGATAGGCGTACGTTATGAGTGCGATAAAGCCAGTTGTTGACGCGCGCGAGCGCGTCTCTCAGACTCCGTTGCTAAGGTCAAAGTTATGCAGGAGGAGCACGGGGGATAAGGGGTTGAAACGCGGTACTTTTACGGGCAAGACAGGCGTCCCGAACCAGAAGTTGGGGCGACTGTTGCCAGTGGACGCTTCTGAGGGACTGGAGCGCGTCATGCAGGGTGGGCGGCTCGGGCGAGTGAGTTTTCTGCAGCACACAGACGAAACAGTCGCTACTATGGTGCTGCAGGGGATTATGCGTCAGCGGATGCAGCAGGCTGACCAGTAGAAAGAAGGTCGCCCACACCACACTTAGCCACTGCGCGCCGCGCACTGCCCAGCGTTGCATTCCCTACAAAGTATACCCCCATCATGTATTGAAACGCAAACGGCGGTTCAGGAACCGTGCGGATCCATGGCTCAAACGGCTTACGAGGTTCGAATAATAAACCGCCATCGCATCCCCTACTTCGGGTTCCCCACCCTTTTTGAGGGGAAAGGGAGTCAGGTCAGGTATCTATTCAACTCCCACAAGCCGTAATGGACGACAGGGTGGATTCTGTGCTTCCCCGTGAACAATCCATCACACATTCTTAGTACTCTTTTAACGCGCTCTTTACATGCATACAGGTATTTTTTCAGGTATTATGGAGGAGCCTATGGAACACTTAACACGACGCGAGGTACTGAAAGGACTCGGTACGGCGACTTTAGGCGCGGCGGCGTGGCTGACCCTGCGCGGCACGATGGACGCCGCCCCCAATCCGCAACGCAAGCGCGTGCTGCGCGTGGCGCACCTGACCGACATCCACGTCGCACCGGAAGGCAACTCCGTGCGCGGCTTGCTAAACTGTCTGCAATCTGTTTACGAACTCCAACCTCGCCCCGACTTGATACTGACGGGCGGTGACGTCGTCTCGGATGTGTTCGCGCAGAACGAGCAGCGCGCGAAAGTGTTGTTCGACCTCTGGATGCGCCTCGTTCGGGAGCGGTTTGAAATCCCCGTGCGCCACTGCATCGGCAACCACGATGTGTGGGGCTGGAACAAGGAGCGCAGTGGCTGCACCGGCAACGAACCGAAATACGGCAAAAAGTGGATTATGGAACTGTATGGGCTGGAGAAGCCCTACTACAGCTTCGAGCAGGCGGGCTGGAAGTTCATCGTGCTGGACGGCACTTTCCCGCACGGCAACGGCTACAAGGCGCGCCTCGATGACGAACAGTTCGAATGGCTGAAAGCCGAGTTGCAACGCACCCCTGCGACGATGCCTATCCTTGTGCTGTCGCACATGCCCATCGTGTGTGCCTGCGCGATGTTCGACGGCGACAACGAGAAGTCGGGCGACTGGGTTATTCCGGGCGCATGGGTGCATATCGACGCGCGGCGCATCGTGGAGCTGTTCCATCAGTACAAAAACGTCAAGCTCTGCATCAGTGGGCATATCCACCTGTTCGACCGTGTGGTCTACAACAACATTACCTACATCTGCAACGGCGCGGTGAGCGGTGGGTGGTGGCGTGGGAACTATCACCAGACGCCACCCGGCTGGGGCTTGATTGACCTCTATGACGACGGCTCGTTCGAACACGAGTATCGGGGTTACCCGTTCCCAACCAGCGGCTAACCAGTAAAGGGTTTGCGCTCTGCTTGCCGACAATTCGGGTTGTGAACTGGCAAGCAGCGAAAGAAGCGGTGCGCCTTGCCGACCCTGTGCGTGTGCACGGGCGCGTGGTGGGTGCAGTTGGGTTGCTCATCGAGTCGCACGGACCGCCCGCACGACTGGGTGAAATCTGCCTCATTGTGCGCGGTCGGCATGAAACGCCGTTGCAAGTGGAAGTGGTGGGGTTTCGCAACGGGCGCACGCTGCTCACACCCCTGGGCGAGTTGACGGGAGTCGCGCCGGGCAGTGAAGTTATTCCGACGCGCCAGACCGCCTCGGTGGGCGTATCGGACGCGCTGCTGGGGCGCGTGCTGGACGGATTGGGCAATCCAATGGACGGCAAACCTGCGCCGCCGGCTCTTGCGCGATATCCTCTGCTTGCCGACGCGCCTTCCGCACTGAAGCGTCCCCCGCTGCGCACACCGTTGCCACTGGGTGTGCGCGCCATCGATGCCCTGCTTACCTGCGCCAGCGGACAGCGCATGGGTATCTTCGCTGGCAGCGGCGTCGGCAAAAGCACGCTAATGGGCATGATTGCGCGCAACACCACCGCAGAGGTGAACGTCATCGCGCTCATCGGCGAACGCGGACGCGAAGTGCGTGAATTCATCGAGGATAGTTTAGGAGAAGAGGGACTTCAACGCTCCGTGCTGGTGGTCGCCACGTCCGACCAGCCCGCGATTGTGCGTCAGAAAGCGGCGTTCACCGCGACGGCGATTGCGGAATACTTTCGCGATCAGGGCAGGCAGGTCGTGCTGATGATGGACTCGCTCACGCGCCTGGCGATGGCGCAGCGCGAGATAGGGCTGTCAGCGGGAGAGCCGCCTGCCGCGCGGGGCTACACGCCCTCCGTGTTCGCCCTGATGCCCCGCCTGCTGGAACGCGCCGGCAACAACGCCAAAGGCAGTATCACGGGGATTTACACCGTGCTGGTGGACGGCGACGACCTGAACGACCCCATCGCCGATACCGCACGGGCGATTCTGGACGGGCATATCGTGCTGTCGCGCACCCTTACCCAACAGGGGCACTACCCGCCGATTGATGTGCTGGCGAGCCTCTCGCGCGTGATGCCGAACATCGTGTCGCCGGAACATCAGCAAGCCGCCAACCGACTGCGCCAGCTGCTTGCCGCCTATCGCGAAGCGGAGGACCTAATCGCAATCGGCGCGTATCAGCAGGGCGCAAACCCACTGGTGGACATCGCCATTGCACGGATGGATGCCATCCGCCAGTTCCTATGCCAGCGCCGCGAGGAGCAACCCGGCTTCGAGGAGATACTTCAGGGGCTTTTTGAACTGACTCGATAGCAGGAAGGTGGCTTAGAAGACAGAATCACCAAGACGATGACGCTCGCGTTGCGCTGGGCGACGATGGTGATGCTGGTCATAATCGCAGCGGTCACTTTCACGCCGCTGGTCTGGTTGTTCGCCGCGTCGCTTAAAGCCCCGGAGGACCTGTTCTCTTATACTTTCTTTTCGCCCAGCCCCAGCCTGAAGAACTTTTATGATCTGTTCACTCAGGTGGACTTCCTGCGTTTTGTGGCGAACAGCGTCTTTGTTGCCTGCGCTGGCGTCGTGATTCAGCTCTTTTTCTCATCGCTGGCGGGCTTTGCGCTGGCAAAATACGAGTTCAAGGGCAAACAAGCCCTCACAATCTTGATGCTCGCAACGCTGCTGATTCCGGGGCAGGTGACCCTCGCGCCGACCTATGAACTGATTTATCGGATGGGGCTGGTGGACACTTACGCAGGGTTGCTGGTGCCCGGCGCGGTGAGCGTGTTCGGCATTTTTCTATTTCGGCAGGCGATGCTCAGTGTGCCTACCGAGCTGATTCACGCAGCACGGCTCGATGGGTGTTCTGAATTTCAAATCTACTGGCAGATCGTTGTGCCGACAGTGCGTCCAATGGTGGGGGCGTTCGTGCTGATTGCGTTCATGGGGCAGTGGAACTCGTTCCTGTGGCCCCAGATTATCTTGCACAGCGCGGAGCGGTTCACCCTGCCGATTGCGCTGACGCAGATGGTGGGTATCTATCAACAACAGTACGGCATGCTGATGGCAGGGACGCTGCTGAGTATCCTGCCTGTGATGGCGCTATTTTTATTCCTGCAGCGTGAGTTCGTAGCGGGACTAACGGCGGGGGCGGTAAAGGGGTAACCCCGTTCTGTCGAGACATTTGCAAAATCCTCAATTATATTTTCTGATAAAAATTCAAAATTTGGGTACAACCCGAAAATCACTTCCATTAACAGAACAGAGGCAAAATAATGACACCCCTTATGGTTTTGGGAACGCGCCTGATGGCGCAGATGGCGAGAATTTTCGGCTCCCTGCAGAGCCTTGCCCTTGTAGTTCCGACGCGCTCACAGAGCGTATCGCTTGCCCAACGCCTCACGCGCGGGCTGACTCTTGCCCTTGCGACAACCTTGGTGACTTTGAGTAACAACGCAATCGCGCAGCAACCGTGTCTCAACGCTGATGTGAACGGCGACGGCGTGGTGGATGACGCCGACTTGTTGCAGGTGCTTTTCTGCTTCGGCACAAATGTCCGCTGGACGGTTCCCGAACTCAACAACCTGCTGGCGGAGCGCTTACCGAGTGCGTTTCCGCGTCGGTTCCCTGCTGCGCTGGACGTCCCGTTCGAGCCTGACAACGCGGCGTTTGCTCGGACGCGCATCCGAGGCATGGAATCGTTCTTTGATGTGTTCATCGCGTGGGACACGCGCGCTGACTTTCGCAACTTTCCACCGCCCCAGATTGCACAGGGGCTGGTAGTCGGCGCGGTCTACCTTCCACAGGGAGAAGCCCCTACCGGGCAACTCCTCCAGGAAGGCTTCTACCTTGTGCAGCTGCGCTCATCAGACCTGCAGCAGTGGTCGATGATTTTGCGCAACGCCCAGACGAACGCAATCGCCGCCGTGTTTCCCGCGAATGTGCAGGTTATCGAGCCGTTCAACGCGCCGCGCACATGGAACGATGTGGCGATACGCATTATCCGTCGCCCTGGAGGCGGGTTCTGTGTGGAGATTTGGCTCACCTACATGTGTCCCAACGGCACGCTGTTGGATTCCACGCTCGTGTGGCGGCGATGTTTCTGAACCTCCATAGCCGGTAAAGCCCACGCGGGCAGGCTCCGACGCCTGCCCGCGCTTTCTTCAAATCACCGTCCGCCTCAAATCCTCCCCGCCTGCGCCAGGGCGTATCGGCTTCACACTCGCCACATACTCTGGCTCGTAGTCGATGAGCTTCAGCCAGTCTTCCATCACATCGGACTTGGGGAAGATTTCGTTCTCGCGGTACTCCATCTCGATGGCGCGTTTGAGGTCGTCGGGGCGGATGCCGTGTTCCACGCTCGGCTCCTCAATC
>JAOAFW010000431.1 GCA_026416065.1 Fimbriimonadales bacterium | reverse complement strand
GCTCGTCGGCAGCGTCAGATGTGTATAAGAGACAGGCAAGGTGCAGGACGCCTGGGGCTTGGGCATTTTGCGCACGCTGCCGTCGGGCTGCTTGTAGCCGACTTCCACGAGGCACATGCGACACATCCCCACAGGCTGCATATACTTGTGGTAGCAGAAGATGGGGATGTCGGCTTGCACACGCTTGGCGGCTTCCACCAGCAGCTCACCTTCAGGCACTTGAAGCGGAATACCGTTAATCTCGATGTTCACGAGCTTCGGTTCAGCATGCTTGGGCTTCGGCATAGCGAGCGAATTATACCTGTATCCCCATGCTACGCTCGGGGGGTCTTTTCCCCCGCTTCAATTTCGTCCAGCGGAACTGCCTCTTCAACCAGCAGCGCGGGGATCTCGTCACGGATGGGATAGGCGCGGCGGCACCGATGACAGACCAGATACTCACCATGCAGCTCCAGCGGGGGTCGCTCCTCACAGGCGGGGCACGCCAGAATGGCGAGCAGTTCCGGATTGAGCATCACACCACCTCCAGCATGCGGTCGATGGCTCGGCGGGCGCGGCTTCGGATCGGCTCTTCCACGCGCACTTCGTATACCATGTCGCGCAGCGAGCGGTAGAGTTTAGGCAGGGTAATCGTTTTCATATACTCGCAAATCGCATCGGCTTTGACAGGGATGTACTGTTTGTGGGACGCCTCTTTTTTGAGGCGGTGGAGCATCCCCACTTCCGTCGCCACGAGGTGAATGGGCGCGCTCGATTCGCGCACGTGGCGCACCATGCCGCCCGTGCTGTGAACAAAAGTGCGGTCGGCAGGCAACTCACCTGAAGCGAGCGCGAACATACACTGGCTCACGCAGCCGCACTCAGGATGGAGCAGTAAATCGGCGTCGGGGTACTGCTGCAGTGCGTTCACGATGTCCTCTGCACGGAAGCCTGCGTGCACATGGCACTCACCCAGCCACAGGTGGACTTTGCGCCCCGTCATCCGCTGCACGTATAACCCCAGAAACATATCGGGTAGAAAGAGAATCGCTTTGTCCTCGGGGATTGCCTGCACCACTTTGACGGCGTTGCTGGAGGTGCAGCAGTAGTCGGCTTCGGCTTTCACATCAGCGTTGGTGTTCACGTATGCCACCACGACGCCGTCTGGGTGGTTCGCTTTCCACTGGCGCACCTCTTCTGCCGTGACGGTCGCCGCGAGCGAGCAGCCCGCTTCGGGGTCTGGAATCAGCACCGTGCGGTCGGGACAGAGTATCGCTGCCGTCTCCGCCATAAAATGCACCCCGCAAAACACGATTACGGGCGCGTCAGTTTTGGCTGCCTCCTGTGAAAGTTGCAACGAATCGCCCACGAAATCGGCTAAGTCCTGAATAATCGGCAGCTGGTAGTTGTGGGCGAGGATGACCGCGTTGCGCTCCTTACGAAGTTGATTCACGCGCTCAATGAGTTCCTGTTCGGTCAGGAAGGGGATTTCGGCATCTTGCTCGATAGCGCGTTGCGCTTCAGTGTACCGGACGGAGGGGCGCGCTTTGGAACGCGGCATAATCGTCGGCAGTTCCACCTGCAGGTCTAAATCCGTCGGCAAAGTCGGGTTTCTCATCTTCTTTGCTCCTGCCGTTGCGGTGAACAGCGGGTACTGCCCGCGGGGATGTTGTCCACCGCCCTATGTGGCTTGGCAATTATACCCGATTGCTGTTGGCGACTGCGAACACACCCGTGAACGCGCGCAGCATCGGTATCTCGCGGACGCCATAGATCGCACCTCATGCGCTGCCCAATAGCCGTATCTGATATTACGGGAAAGCGGGGTTCACATTGTCGTAAGATTACTCAGGTATTGTATAGGCGCTATGGACGAGCAGCTTTTATGGATTCCCAGTCGAGGCAAGCGGATGGCGAGCGTGCTGCACCTGCCTGAAGGTCGTGGGCGTGCGCCTGCCGTGCTGATGTGTCATGGCTTCACGGGGCACAAGGCGGAGAGCCATCGCCTGTTTGTGCATACAGCGCGGCGACTGGCACAGGAGGGCTTCGCTGTGCTGCGCTTCGATTTTCTGGGCTCGGGCGACAGCGAGGGGCTGTTCGAGGAGATGACCATTCGCGGCGAAGTAGACGACGCTTTGAACGCCCTGAACTTCCTGCGAGAACAGCCGCGCGTGGAGGGGAGTCGTATCGCGATGCTCGGCTTCTCGCTGGGTGGGTGTGTGGTCGCGCTCAGCCAGCCGCGCGCCGGTGTGTTAAAAACCCTCGTGCTGTGGGCGCCTGTGTCCAACCCTCTACGCTGGATGCCCCCTACAGGTGTGCCTGATAAGCCCCAGAATCGCGGCGGGTTTCTGGTCGGTGTGAACTTCTATCGCGAGCTGCCCGCACTCAAGCCGCTGGAGAGCGTACGGGGCTATAAAGGAAGCGTTCTGGTGTTGCACGGCTCCGCAGATCAGGCGGTGCTGCCCGACGAGGGGCGCGCCTACGAACGCGCGTTCACCAGCGCCTCACGCTTCGAGTTCCGCCTGATCGAAGGCGCAGACCACACCTTCACGCAGCCTGAACATGAGCGCGCGCTGATTGGGCAGACTACGGAATGGCTACAGAGCCATCTGGCCCGGTAGACGGCTGATAACGCCTCGCCCAGTACACAATCGTCTGGAGTACGCCCTCGCCGCAGAGGTAGAAGTTCCGCAGAATCAGTCGCTCCTGCGGGGTGTGGATGCGGTCTGCGCCGGTGGGGAACACCAGACACTGGATGCCCTTGAGGGCGAAAGCGTTCGCGTCCGAGCCGCCCCCGGTGCGCTCCAGCTTCGGCTCTATCCCCACGGTTTTTAGCCCGGCGACAGCGGCTTGCACAATCGGCGCGTTGGGCGCAAGGCGCACCGCCTCGAACGTCTGGCTGAAGTTAACTTCTGCTTTGCCCTCGCTCTCCTGTGCGACCTGCTCACAGACGGCTTTCCAGCGTTCGGTGAGCGATTTCACGCGATTGGGATCGAAGCTGCGGAACTCGCCGACGAGTTTCACGCGGTCAGGCACCACGTTCATCGCCTGCCCCCCTTCAATCACGCCGATATTCGCGGTGGTCTCGGCGTCCAGCCGTCCCCACTCCATCTGCGCGATGGCTTTCGCCGCCATCGCGATAGCGTTTCTGCCTTTTTCTGGTTCCGCGCCTGCGTGCGCCGCCCTGCCCTGAAACACGACCTCGAACTTCCAGTGTGTAGGCGACTGCACGAAGAGTGCACTGGGGTCTTCACGCCCGTCCACCACCAGCCCGGTGCGCGCCCTGAGTAGCTTCGTGTCGAACGCTTTCGCGCCCAGCAACCCCTTCTCCTCGCGAATGGTAAACACGACCTCCAGCGGCGGATGAGGCAGGTTGCGCTCCTTGAGCGTGCGAATGACTTCCAGAATAATCGCCACGCCCGCCTTGTTGTCCGCACCTAAAATCGTTTTGCCATCCGTGCGGATTTCGTTCTCGTCGCGAATAATCTGGATGTTCTGCGTGGAGTAGACCGTGTCTACATGCGCGTTCAGCAGGAGCGGCGGCGCGTTCACCGTGCCCTTGAAGCGGGCAAACACATTCCCCCCTGTGCCGCCAATCTGCTTGCTCGCTTCGTCGTCGACGACGGTCTCCGCGCCCAGTGTGCGCAACTGCCTCGCCACGAACTCGCACATCGCTGCCTCGTTCTCCGAACCGCTCTCGATACGCGCCATCTCGATAAACAGCGCAGTCATTCGTTCGCGGTTCAGCAGCGGCTGATAATCGCTCGCCCACGCAACGCACCAGAGGAAGCTAGTGATGAGACTCAGATATTTCATGGCGCAGGAATTATACCAATCAGGCGTCCATGGCAGGAATCGCGCTCGTGTAATCGTATAGGGCTGGTATGCACCCCATTCGGTGTTCGGCGCCGGGGCGCGCGGGGATTATCGGCAACCCCAGCGATATGTATGGGGGTACGGTCATCGCCTGCGCTGTGCCGTTGCGAGCGCGTTGCACGCTGGAGCCGTCTGCACGGCTCACTTTCCAGTCTCGCGAACGCCTTGTTAGCCCTGACACGCTGGAGTTGCAATCCGACGAGTTCGATGTGTGTCGCGTTGCCCTGCAGGGGCTGGGCTTCACTATAGAGAGCGCGCCGTTCAGCCTGCGCATCGAGACCGACATCCCTGCTCAGTCGGGGCTGGCGGGTTCGTCCGCGGTGCTGACCGCGATTGTCGCCTGTCTGCTGCGCTATCGCCGAGAAACTTGGGCGACGCCCCATCAACTCGCGGAGCGCGTGCGTCGGATGGAGGCGCAGGAGTTGCAGGTTGCCTGCGGATATCAGGATTTCTATATGGCGGTGTTCGGCGGGCTAAACCTGATGGATTTCCGTGATAAGGAGTTGCTGGGTGCAGACCCCACGGAGCCTCTGGCGAGCGTGGAGGCACTGCAAGGCTACCTGCAGGGCATATCCCTTCCGCTCTGGCTGGCGACGACGGGGGGCAAGCGTTTTTCCGGTGCGGTGCATGCGAACCTGCGCGCCCGCTGGGAGTCAGGCGAGGCAGCCGTTGTAGAAGGCATGCGGCGGATTGGGAGGCTTGCACGCGAGGCGAAAACCGCGCTGCTGACCCACGACTGGAAACAGCTCGCCTACCTGATGAACGAGAACTACGCGATTATTCGGGAACTGGGGGGTAGCGGTGAATCGCTCGATCAGCTCGTACAAGTCGCTTTAGAGAGCGGCGCACTGGGCGCAAAACTCGCCGGCGCGGGCGGCGCAGGCGGCACGGTCATCTTCCTCACGCTCCATCCTGAACGGACGCTCCCGGCAATGCGTGAGGTCGCTGAGAAACTTATTCCCCTCGCGCCCAACGCACCGGGCTTGAAATTGGGCTAAGCCGGTCCTGAGCCGTTTAATAGCAGGGGAGAGCCACGCACGCGCTCTCCCCTGCTTCTCATCGCCCACCGCCGCCGCTGGCTTGACCTTCCAATGGAAGTGTACCGGCGGGTCCGGAACCTGTATACAGCGGTTCGCCACCCGTCGCTTCCACACCCGGTCCGCCTTCCGACTTCGGATACGCCGTGTCGGGCACGCCGCCTTGGCTCCCGCCCCCACCGTAGGTGAACCACAGCGCCGCCGCCAGCGCGATGAGGGCAACGACCAGAATGCCAATCGCTACGGGTTTAGAGACTTGCATCGCGCATCACCGCCCGTAGTCATCCAGATCCCACAGGTACTGCTCTGGGTCTTGGATGAAGCCGCCGCACTGCGGGCGCGCATCGCAGCCCTGAGTCAGTTGCGAAGGACGATACGATTTCGCGTGACCATCGGCGAACGCGACGGTCATCCGCTCGCGCCGGTGGAAGGGCCACGCACCACCGAACTCCATCCAGGTGTACCAGCCCGTGGCGGTCTGCAGACGCCAGCACGCAGGGCGCGCTCCCATGCTACACGAGTTGCCCTGGTAGTCGTACCAGCCGTTCGCACGTCCGCTGTCGCACTCGCTGCGCACTACCGTGAAGGTATCCACATTCTGCCCTGCCTGATTGCGGTAGAAACGACATGGAGGCATCACAATCCAGTTGCCGCCGCACAGGGGCTGACGGGACGCCGGGTCGCGCCACCAGAGGCTGTCCACGAACAGTACCGTCTGTGAGGGGCGCCCAATCTGCGCGTCGGTGGCGGGCTTGTTGTACCATCGGTTCGTGTTCGCGTCGCGCATAATCGGGGACAGGTAGGTGTAGTTGTAGCCGAGGTTGGTTTTCAGTGCCCAGCGGTACTCGCGGATACACTGCTGCGTGGGCGGCGCCTCGTTGTCCTGCGGACAGGCGTCCAGAATCGCGTCCGTCGCCTGCGGGTCCGACGGGCAGCGGAACATCTGCCAGTTCTTCACATAGGGCATGATTAACTGCGCCAGAATACGGTCGGTGCAGTTATCTTGACCTGCGAACGACGCAAACCACTGGGTAAGGGGCTGCGTGGTTTCGTAATCGCTGGTATACATCACCACCGCCCGGGAGACCTGGTTGAAACGGCTAATACAGTTCGTTTGACGCGCCGACTCGCGCGCTTGCGCAAAGACAGGGAATAAGATACTCGCCAAGATGGCGATAATCGCAATCACCACCAGTAGTTCGATCAGAGTAAATCCTCGTGTACGCATAATCGCGCCTCCTGTGTGAATTAACTACCCCCAACACGCTTAAATTCCTGCTTAACCAAAGATAGAAAAAGGAGGGCAATCGGGGAAATTGCCCTCCGAAGATGATGCATCGATCGATTAGTTGCAGACTTCGTCGCCGTCCTCGCCCTGCGCGCCGAAGTTGAACAGCACGATCAGCAGATCAGCGTCGTCCACAATCAGGTCGGCGTTGGTGTCGCCGTTCGGCAGGTTGACCGTGCACAAGTCCACTGTGCCCGACACATTCACATTCGGGATGCGCACGCTCAGCCAGTGCCGATCAGGTGAGAACTGAACGTTCGTCACGCAGATATTGGTCGGGCAGTTAACGAAGATGATGGACGGGGCATAGATCGGGCGCACAACCACATCGTACACGCCTGCCTGGATGTTGAGCGTGTCGAAGGGGAAGTTGGGACCTGCCGCCGACGGACCACTAAACCGCGCCACGCGCTGTTTCGTGCCCGGGCGATAGAAGATGACTTCCACATTTGTGGGCGGGGACGCAGTGTCGATGCCGGAAGTAACTGCCGTGCCTGTCACTTTGCCAGGCTGCGCCGCAGAGTTGCGGAAGCCCAGCACACCATGATACAACGCGGGACCGTGCCCCTGGTCGTCCTTGAACTCCAGGTCGGAGTTCAGAATGCGCTCACAGGGGAAGGTGGCGGGGTTGTAGCGGAACCGCTGCCAGCTGGCAGGAACCAAGAGACCTCCGATGTTCTGGGAACCAAGCCCACGCGGACTGTAATAGCGGTTGTTGGCAGACGGGTTCTTGAGTTTCGGACCGCCCGGCGCACCCATCGCCAACGCCGTGTAGGAGTCGAAAGGACCAGCGGCGCCAAAATCCTCGTCAGCCACGACAATCGCGTAGTACAGCCCGGGCTGCAAGGTGATGCTCTGGCCCAGCGGCGTGGTGCGCAGGTAGGTGAAGGTCGTCGTGCCGCCGTAATAAGTCAAGATTTGCACATCGCCCGTCTGAGGCGGGTCGCCCGGATACGCGCCGAAGTTGCCCACGAACTTGATGTCGTTCAGGTTCGGCTCTGG
>JAOAFW010000423.1 GCA_026416065.1 Fimbriimonadales bacterium | reverse complement strand
CCGCCCAGCGAATCGCGCGTCCGATCGCCCCTTCCGAGAATTCGGCGATGGTTTGCAGCGTCGCTTCGGGCAGGTTGAATCGCCCCTTCAGATGTTGATACACGCCCGCTGTCGTCAGGGCGCCCAGCCGCACAATCCGACAGCGCGAGAGAATCGTCTGCAACAGCAAGTCGCTGGCGGGCGCGGTGAGAATGAAATGGTAGCGCGGGGGCGGCTCCTCTAAAGTTTTTAAGAGCGCGTTCGCCGCCGCGGGGTTCAGCCGATTCGCCTCTTCTATGATTACGAACCGAAATGGTGAGACCGCAGGCGCGAAGTTCGCCCAGTTGCGCGTCTCGCGCACCGCGTCGATTTTAATCTGGTCGGGGTCGGGCTTCAGCACGCGCAGGTCGGGATGCTCGCCCGCATCGGACCACTTCTGACACACGGCGCAGGTCTGGCAGTGCCCCTGCTGTGTGTGTTCGGGACAGAGCCACGCGGCAGCGAGCGAGCGGGCGAGCGTACGCTTGCCCAGCCCTGCCATCCCCACAATCAAGAGCGACTGCGGGGGGCTGGGACGCAGCAACATCTGTCCCAGCGCACACCGCAAACTCTCTGGCTCCAGTACTAACTCCGAAAACCGCAGCGGTTTCACGCGGAATAAGCATACCCGCTACTCGTCCAGCAATCGCCACACACCGCTGCCATCCTTGTAGGGCACACCGCGAAACTGAATCTTGCCGTTGTACGGACCGCCATCAGCGACTGTCCACGCGAAGATTGTGTGGCGGTTGTCCAGCGTGCGCCCCGAACGATGTGTTCCGCTCGAATCGGTCAGCGGGCGCGTGCGCACCGCCTTCGCGTGCCCATCGACATAGTTGGCGTTCACGAACCCGAAATGGCGCGCCTGAATCGGCGTGTCGAACTGCCCGAACGCGCCCCCCGGCAACGCCAGCGAGCCATCGTAAATCATGACGGTCTCCACAGGATACTCTATCTGTGCCAGCGGCTTCACTGCGCGTCCTGTGTTGGGAAACAGGTTATTGTCCAAGCCAAAATCGATGAGCCCGTAGTTGTGCGTGTAGCTGAACTCAGGCAGCACGGGTGGGCAAATCGGCGGCAACCCCGCCACCTGAAACGCCAGCGCAGGACTGACCCGCTTGCCATCGGATGGACAAAGCATGATGTCGCCGTTTTTCTGGTAGGGTACCAACGCCTGATAGAACGAGAACACACACGGACCTTGCGGCGTAAACTGCAGGTACAGGTTCACGGGGAAAGTGTCTTCGTAGTCCTGAACATAGAGCAGCACAGCAGTCGCCGATTGACGCAGATTGCTGATACACTGCGTGGCGCGAGCGCGTTCGCGCGCTTGCGCAAACACAGGAAATAGAATCGCCGCCAGAATCGCGATAATCGCAATCACCACCAGCAGCTCAATCAGTGTGAAACCTCGTGCTTTGGAACGAGCGTTCATCGATATCACCGTCCAGAGCATACCTTTACATGCTCTTAACAATTCTGTGATTTAAATCACGGAAACACTCCCACTGGGTTGAGGTAGATTCTGGGCGGAGGTGCGATATGAACCTTCCAGAACTATCCTACACACAGTACTGGCTGGTGTTTAATATGCTGTCCCTCACCGTCGCGGTGATGGGGGCTTCGGGCATCTTCTTTCTGATGGCTCGAAGCTATGTTGCTCCGAAGTATCATATCGCGCTCTATCTCTCCGCGTTAGTTGTGTTTATCGCCTGCTACCACTACTTCCGCATCTTCGAGAGCTGGAAGGAGGCGTATGCGTTGACGCAGGCGGGCACTTACGCTCCGTCGGGCAAGCCGTTCAATGACTTCTATCGGTATGCGGACTGGATTATCACCGTGCCGCTGCTGCTGACGGAGCTGATTTATGTGATGGCGCTGCCGCGCGCCAAGACCAACAGCCTGATTACGCGCTTGGTGATTGCGGCGGTGCTGATGCTGGCGCTGGGCTATCCCGGAGAGATAGAGCGTGAGAACATGACGATGCGCAGCATCTGGTTCGTGCTGAGCTGCATCCCGTTCGTCTACATCCTGTATGTGCTGTATGGCGAACTGGGTCGCACAATCGCCGAAGCCAGGTTCTCGCCGCGCGTGAACCAGCTGATTGGCGCGACTCGCGCCCTACTCCTGGTCTCATGGCTGTTCTACCCGCTGGCGTACCTTGCGCCGATGGTGGGGATTGGCGGCGCAGCAGGCGAGGTGGGCTTGCAAATCGGCTATAGCCTCGCTGACCTGACCGCTAAGCCGCTGTTCGGCGTGTTCCTCTACTTGATTGCGCGCGAGAAGACGCTGAGCGAAGAGCCAGCCTACGCCGCGCAAACGACCGCGTAGACTCTTGCGTCTCCTCCTTTCGCCGAAGCCCCCGAATGCACGGGGGCTTCGTTATTTAAGGATTCGGGGGTATCCTTAAATAGCGCGCTTCGTTATTAAGCGATCGCTAATTAACGGGGCGACGCTCTGCTTCCCAGCGAGGGAACCTTGCTTCTCCCAACCGAGTAAACTTAACCACTATGTGGTTCCAACTATTGTGGCGATTTCGCCGTCCGATTGGGCGAGGCGCGAAGTTTGTCGGTGTCGGACTGGCGCTGCTGCTTGTGTTCGGTCTGCTCTCGCGCGAGGTGGGGCGCGAGTGGCTGCTGGAACGACTGCGTGGACTGACGGCGATGGTCTATCGCACACAGCCCAGTCCCGTCGTGATTGTGGAGCGCCTGCAGGCGATGCAGCGGCTCGAGACCGCGCGGCAGACCACGCTGCATGACGTGGTGGTGGAAGCGTCCAACGGGCTGCCTGTCTGGCTGGCGGGCGAGCGATTGCGCATGCGCCTCGTCGCGGAGGTCTCGGCAGGCGTGAACTTAGCCAAACTGACGCCTGGCGATGTGCAGGTGTCGGGCAAGCGTGTGGTCGTTCGGCTGCCCGAACCGCAGATTTTCGACATCGTGCTACGCGAACAAGGTGCGGAAGTGTACTATCGCGAGCGCGGTGTGCTGAACTTCCACCCAGATAAGCAGATCGAGCAACGCGCTCGCCATCAGGCGTGGCTGGAGGCGCGTCAGGCAGCGATGCAGGGTGAGCTGCTGGCTCAAGCGCGCGCCAACGCTGCCGCCGAACTGGAGCGACTGCTGACCATGCTCGGCTTCGAGCAGACGCATATCGGCTGGCAAACGGCGCAGGCGCAATTGTAAACCCCAATATCGCCTAAGTCACACCATTCGAAATCACGATTAGCGGAAACCTCTCCATAAAGACAGGAGCGATTCATTATCGCGCGGGGCGCGGTAATAAATCGCTCCTAAAGACTACAAACAGTTGGGGCTCCCTCAAACACTCTGTCCGAAGTTGAACAGCACGGTCAGCAGGTCCGCATCGTCCACCACGCCATCGCCGTTCGTGTCCGAATCGGCATTGCTCGAACCGAAGCTGAACAGCACCTGCAGCAAATCGGCGTCGTCAATCGTACAGTCGCCGTTCACATTCCCCAGCGACCGGGGCAAGCCACCACCTGAACCCGCCCAGCGCAGGTTGAACACATCGACGTTGATAATCGTGAACGGGTTTTCAACGCAGAACAGGTACGCCTTGACATTCAGGTTATTCTGCGGGTCGCCACCCTCTTTCAAGATTTCCAGATGCACATTCCGTCCCAGCGTATTGTAGGGGTCAGGCTGACACGCCACGCGCCGCACGCGCCCCGTCAGGGTGCCTGATACCTCGAAAATCTTAATGTTCGCGCTGAAGCCGTCGTCGCTCACCTCCACACAGATATTCGGGTTATCCGTACCGCTCCAGCGAATTACAGCTTCGTTTGACCCGTCGGAGAGGACCGTAGCGTACAGGGGCACTCGTCGGTCGATATTGGCAAAAGGTCGCAGGTCCAGTAGAATATCCAGCGCCACACCATCATTGTTCAGGTCGCTGAATGAGAGTTTGAGCGGAGCACGCGGATTGAAACTCTCGTCGAAGTTCGCCGCACCACGGATGCGGTAATCCGCACCGTTGAACTTGAACACAAAGTCGCCGCCGTTTTGCAGCTGCTGCGCTATCTGCGCGGAGCCAACAGAAACCGCAACCGCGCTCAGGACACCGATGATAAGGGTTCTCGCTCGCATGGTCTTACTCCTTCCCCTCATTGAGGCGAAACGAGTATACAGCAGACGGAGTTAAGGGGGCGTTAAGTGCCCCGTAGCGCAGAGGCAATAAGCTGATAAGCCTCACAGGTGGGGCAGTTCGGTCGGGTAGGGGGCGGTTCAGAACGTGATAAGATTGACCATGCCCGTTCCACAAGTTCGTCCACCCATGCGTCCTGTCGCTCCACAGGCGACCAGCATGCACGGAACTCCATCAGGAAACCTCCCGAGTGAACCTTCTCAGGGCAATCTACTTCGGTGATCGGGTCGTAGTAGAGCAGTCCCAGCGCCTCAACAGGGCGTGGGAACGGATAGCCGGGTTTCGCGATCTGTAGCGTTTCGGCAATCCGTGCGTACACATTCAGCTGCACTTCGTAAAGGGGACGTAACGAGTCGTTCTCTTTGAACCGCGCTGTTTTGTAGTCCACTATGGTTAGCGTATCGTTGGGTGTGAGCAGGATTTCATCGGGAACGCCGCGCAGCACCAGTTCACCGTTCAGCACAGGGACTTTGAACCACATAAAGTGGGGCGACTTGAGCGGTTGTCCGTTCAAACCGAACTGCTGGAACCAGTCAGGGACGCGCTGATGCCACTCCATGAATGCCAGCACCACTTTCTTGGAGTAGGAATCGATGCTACTGAAGATTCCGGGGAACGGGCTGGGCGGTTCACCAATTTTTTGGCGAATCCAAAAGCACCGTTCACAGGCGTCTGCGAGCGCCAACATGCCCAGCGTCCGTGCGCTGATGAGGTTCCAATCCCTGCGCATAGCGTCAGCAGCATACGCTATAGGTGAGGAAAATCCTGCTTATTTCACTTCGCCTGCCAAACTTGCCAGGCGAAGCGGGGCAGGTTGCGCACCTTCTTGATTTTGCGCGGGTCTTGTAGTAATCGCCAGAGCCACTCGCAACCGATACGCTGCACCCAGTACGGAGCGCGTTTAACGACGCCGCCGTACACATCGAAGCTGCCTCCAACACCAATCATTACAGGCACGCTCAGCGCGTGACGGTGCTGCCACGCCCACTTTTCCTGTCGGGGCATGCCCATCCCCACCAGCAACACATCGGGGCGGACAGCGGCGATTTGCGCGATAAGTGCAGGCTCATCGGTAGGCTGGAAATAGCCGTGTTGGACGCCCACAATCTGCGCGTCGGGATATTTGTGGAGCAGGTTCTGCGCCGCGCGCTCCGCCACGCCGGGCGCAGCACCCAGAAAATAGAGCCGATAGCCCTTCTCATGGCTCAAGCGCGTGAGTTGCTCCACCAAATCCACGCCTGACACACGCTCAGGGAACGGCTGCCGCAACCGCCTACCCGCCCAGGTCAGCCCTGCGCCATCCGCCGTGACCAAGGGCGCGGTCTCCATCAGCTCACGAAACTCCGCATCCTCCAGCGCAATCAAAATCGCGTTGGCGTCGGCGGTAATCACGAGGCTCGGCTCACTGCCCTGAATGAGTTGCTCAATCCTGCCTAATGCCTCTGCCATGCACACGCGATGCACGCGCACGCCCAGTATCCGCGCCTCCTGCAACGTCGTCTCCTGCTCCTGCAACGCGCTCTCCATGCCCGCCTAAGGATACCCGACACGCCCCCAACAAAATGTGCTATAATACTTTTGGGAGCGCACCCGAAAGGAGTTTACTATGCGAACTATTAGCGGAGTTTTGGGACTGATCACTTTGACGGCAACAGTATTTGGGCAGGCGTTTGTGCACCAGAAGATAGGCGAAAACTTTACGCAGATTGGTACCGGCATCTTGAGTGAGAGCGGG
The DNA here is from genome assembly GCA_026416065.1 of Fimbriimonadales bacterium. Taxonomy (GTDB): domain Bacteria; phylum Armatimonadota; class Fimbriimonadia; order Fimbriimonadales; family GBS-DC; genus GBS-DC. Next base: position 155 of record JAOAFW010000423.1, on the reverse strand, counting down.
CTGCCGTTCTGGTCTGCAGAAGCCAGCACGGGTAATCTCGATATCTTCAAAATCACAGGCAATACGAACTTCACCGCGTCGCTACTGGGCGCAAACCGTATAGCCGACCCCATCGATTACCACCCGACTGCCGGTTTGATGTGGGAAGGCTCTGG
>JAOAFW010000399.1 GCA_026416065.1 Fimbriimonadales bacterium | reverse complement strand
AGATGTGTATAAGAGACAGGTATAGGGGTGGGCACAGCACGGGGCGATGGTGTGTCTATCCATGACCCGACGATTGCCGTGCCCCACCCGCACAGCACAAACCCCACTACCAGCAGGGTCAGAATGGCTCGCACAGGGTTGCCGAACGCGCGGCGTAAACCGTTGACAAAAACCCGTGCGGTCTGATACCACAGGACTCGAGCAACGAGGCGCGTCATTAGTCCCCCATCACCTCAATCGTGAGGTTGTCGTTGGTGTAGATGCACAGACGCGCCGCGATGTGCAACGCCTCTACGGCGATTTCCCGGGCGGAAAGGCTCGTGTGTTTCAACAGGGCTTGCGCCGCTGCCTGCGCGTACGCCCCACCCGAGCCGATTCCGACCACGCCTTCGTCAGGTTCCAGCACATTTCCGTCGCCTGCGACCACCAGCATCGTATCCTTGTCCGCGACGACCATGAGCGCGTTCAGGTGTCGCAGCACGCGATCCGTGCGCCAATCTTTTGCGAACTCGACCGCGGCACGGCGCAGATTGCCCCCCGACGCCTCCAGTTTCGCCTCGAACCGATCCATCAACGCTTGCGCGTCGGCGGCGGAGCCTGCGATTCCCGCCAGCACACGGCTCTGATAGAGCCAGCGCACTTTACGCGCCGTGTGTTTCATCACAACCTCACCGAAGGTCACCTGTCCATCGGCGGCGAAAGCGGTTTGTCCATCTCGTCGAACGGCTAAAACAGTCGTTGCGTGCATGTTCGTGTTCATTCATCGTCCTCCAGGCTCAGGCTGGGTAGAGCGCGATTGACGGTCTGGCGCAATCTATCCAGCGTGAGGTGTGTGTAAATCTGGGTCGTAGTCAGGCGGCTGTGTCCGAGCAGTTCCTGCACTGTGCGCAGGTCTGCGCCGCCATCCAGCATGTGCGTTGCAAACGAGTGGCGCAGCGTGTGGGGACTGATGTTCATGCCTATCTGCTTGCCATACCGTTTCACAAGGCGGTGCAGGCTCCGAACCGTAAGCCTGCCCCCCTGCGCGTTCAGAAACAGGGCGCGCGTAGGTTGATCGGGATTCAGCAGTAGCGGGCGGGCGCGTTGCAGATAGTCCACCAACGCCTCGTGTGCCGCCTGTCCGAATAGCACGACACGCTCCTTACCGCCCTTACCGCGCACGCGCGCCGCCGACTGCTCCAAATCCAGCGCGTGGATGTCTAAGCGCGCCAGCTCACCGACGCGCAGACCTGTCGCGTAGAGCAGTTCCAGAATCGCGCGGTCGCGCACCTTCAGGGGGTCATAGTCAGGTTCGGGCTGCTGCACGAGTTGCTCCGCCTGCACTGTTGTAAGGAACTTCGGCAGCGGGCGTTTCTGGATAGGTAATGCGATTTCCGCGCTGGGATCATGCGAAAGCCAGCCCATCGCCCGTGTGAATTTGAAAAACGCGCGCAAGCAGTATAGTTTACGCTCGCGCGTGCGTCGGCTCGCAGCGCGCTGCGAATCCATCCAGCTGCGCACCAGACGCTCGTTCAGGTGTTCCACCTGATTGATCCCTGCGCTCAGCGCATACTCCACGAACTGCGCGAGATCAGTTCCGTAGGCTTTCACCGTATGGGGCGAGCGCGTCGCGCTCAGGTGCACCAGGAACCGCTCCACAGCCTCGTCTAAGTGCATCAAACGAATTGTACCTGCTGCGCCCCCGTAATTGCAGTAGCCATCGGGGTATCACTTGGCAGTCGTTGCTTTGATGTTCTGCGTTGTGGGTGTAGCATCTGAGCAACTCAGTACCAAGTAATATGGTAAAATACACTGTCAACCAATTTGACAGGAGGAAAGGTGATGAAACGATTACTCGTTAGCGGAGCGGCGCTGGTCGCCGCAATTTGGACGGCAAGCGCACAGGTGCTGTATTCAACGGGCTTTGAGGAGTTCAACCTCGGTGCTATCAATGGTCAGTTCAGCTGATGCAGCAACTCTCCAGCGCAGGCGGGCGCGGGAGCGGTGATATTATCGATAGCCTTGCCCGCTCTGGCAGCAAGTCGCTCAAGATTACCCCTGTGAACGGCAGTACAACAGGTTCTAACTGGTGGTGGCGCGACACCCCTCATAACACTTCGACCAGTCCCAATAAGATTATACGCATCAAATGGGATATGTACCTGGAGTCTTCCACGCTGCAGGGCATCTACGGCATCGATGCGTACAACAGTGGGGCGGCTCTGGCGCTGTCTCTTATACACATCTGACGCTGCC
>JAOAFW010000388.1 GCA_026416065.1 Fimbriimonadales bacterium | reverse complement strand
TTCCCAGATTCACAAGAACAGAAGCAAAGTTAGGGGAGTCAGGAGCACGTTTGCGGTAGATGTTCACGGCAGCGTCATACCGGCGGCGGGCATCTTCATATTTTCCCCGCTCTTGAAGAGCGCGTCCCAGATTATTCAGGGTGTCTGCAACACGCACTGTATCGGGGGCAAGGCGTTCCTCTATCGAAAGCGCCTGCTCGAAATACTGCTGGGCAAGGCTTGAATCGCCTAACACCAGCGCAACGCTGCCGATGTTGTTCAGGGTGGTCGCCAGATTCAGAGAGATGGGTTCCTGTTGTTCGAAGATTTTCAGTGCGCGTTCGTAGTAGCGCATCGCGCCGTTGAAATCGCCCCGTTCGCGGGCTAACATGCCGAGGTTGCCCAGCGCGACTGCGAGCGTGGGGGTATTGGGAACCAGCTGTTCGTAGAGCGTTAGTGCTTCTTCCAGATAGCGTTGGGCATCGGCGAGTGCGCCTTGAATTTGCGCCAGTGCGCCCAGGTTGTTTAGACTGTGCGCCAGTTCCAGTGAGTTGGGCACATAGCGGGCGTAGAGGGTTCGCGCCTGCTCGCAGCAGCGCTGCGCCTTCGCGATTTCGCCGAGTAGATACCACTCGACGCTCGCGCGATTGCAGGCGTTTGCCACGGCGACAGGGCGTCGCTGCTCCTGCCGCGCCTGACGCACGGCATCGTCCAGCGCAAGCTCCGCAGCAGGGCGATCGACTCGCCAGAGCGCGAGCGACCGATACAGCCGGGCTTCCACTTCGTAAGCCGTATCGCCCAGTTCGCGACTAATCTGTTCTACTTGTTGAAAGCAGGTCGCAGATTCCGCGGGCTGATCGGTCTGGAGCATTACGAACCCCTTGAGGCTAAACGCATAGAGACGCCCCACCGGGTCGTTTTTCGCTTGCGCCTGCTGCAGAAGGCGCTCTATTTGTTCCAGCGCTTCGGTATAGCGACGCGCTTCCATCAGCAGTACAATCGCGTCGGCAAGCGATTTCAACTCCGCGCTCGACTGGGGAGTAGGCGCGTCTTGGAACTGGAAGGCGGTCGGTTCCAACGAGTCGGGGACGCCCCCCGCCGCCTCACGCCATGAACTTATTGATTCCTTTCCTAACAGCACACAGTTTTAATTGGTGTGTGGCGACGCGAATTCCTGCTTGTTGCGCCATCTGAATTCGCACAAAGTTTAGACACGAGTCATTCGCCGCCGCCATCACCCGCGCCGCCGTCGCCGAAGCCGCCGCCGTCGCCGCTTCCGCTGAACGAATCGCCCAGGTCGCTGAACCAGTCCTTGAGGCTGTCCCACCACGAGCCGCCGCCCGTGTCGGTCTCCTCGCGCTTGCTGTCCCCATCGTACAGAAAGCCGCCTCCCGCGTCGCCGTAGCCTGAAGACTCCGCCGCGCGTCGTCGGCGCTCCTCATCGTGAGTGCCCTGATACCAGTGGTAGGCAACCAGCCCTGCGACCGTCAAGGCGCCGCCGGCGATGAGCATCGTGACAATCATCAAGCCCGTTTCCATCTCAGCCCGTCTCTATCTGCTCCGGTGCGGTCGCGTACACGGCAGGATCGCCCTGATACCACGCGATTGTGCCCGCCACGCGCATGGCTTGCCCCACGCGATAGCGTTTTTCGGGCGCGTCGCCGAACCGCTCCCAGTCTTCTTTACGAATTAACACCTTGAAGTGTCCCTGGTGCGGATGGTGGAAGCCCAGCAGCACCTGCTTGCGGTTGTTGAACACATACCGCAGCACGCCCTCGACAGTGGTAGTGTAGCCTGCCCACTCGCGCGCCTGCGTGTGGGGAATCACTTCGGGCGCGGGGCGCGGCGTGGGCTTGGCGCGGGCGACTTCAGGTTTCCACACGCGCGACGCTGTCGGCTGACCATGCGTGAGCGCGATAATCGCCCCGTCGCAGCTGCGAAAATAGAGGTTGCCGTTGCTCACCACATGGCAGGCATACTCACTCCAGTACTGATCGTACACTGCACCCTGCCCATAGTAGATGTAGAAGCCGAAGTCGTACTGGCGTCCGCCTTCCAGATTGCTGGGGCAGTAGTGTGAGGGCGTGAGTGGACAGCCTGTGTTGTCCTGCGAGGTGACTATCGTCGCGAGGCGTTGCGAGGTGATTTTGTTCGCGAAGCTGCCCCGCGCGTCGGAGCGGTCTGTAATTCGCAGCGCGAAGCCCGCCTCCCAGTGCGCGCCGAACAGATAGTCGCCCGCCATCGACACATACGGCTGTTCATCGGTGAGCAGGAACGGATTGCTGGAGCCGGGCGGATAATCGAAGGCGATGAAGCGCACATAACCCCCCAGCAAGCCGGGCACGGTGGAGTCATCGAGCATCATCTCACCGAAGTGCGAGTCCCAACGCGGATCGTATGCATGCGTGGCGCGGATAATGGTATAGACCACCTCCTTGCCGTTGGGCAAGCGTTTCACGACAGGCTGCGGTCCCATCGGCATATAGCCCCCATCGCCGTAGCCGCCGTGCCCCACATGGCAAATGAAGGGCGCGACGCCGTCGTCTAAGCGCAGCGCGAATAACGCCTGATGCTGCGGGTTCTGGGTCAACAACTGACGCATCGCGGCGTTGGTCTGGGGCCAGTCTATCCACATTCGGTCCCAGCCGAGCCGTACCTTGATGAGCACGACGCCTGCGTTCTCGGCGATGACGGGCCAGCCGTAGCGGAACTCCACAGGTTCGCCCGGGAAATAGCCACCAGGCGTGGGCGTGCTGCGCCAGCGGCGGGTTCCGTCCGAGCCGTCAATTCCGTGGACTGACAGGTCGTCGCAGCCCACCACCACCAAATTCCGCGAGACCGAGTATGAGGGAGGGATGGCGACCGTGCTGCCAGTATTGTAGCGCCACACTTGACGCAGGGTGAACTTGTTCAC
>JAOAFW010000345.1 GCA_026416065.1 Fimbriimonadales bacterium | reverse complement strand
CCATGTAGATGTCGGGTGCGCGAAGCAGCTTGCCTTCGCCTTCCATCGCAGCGGCGACGACACTAATCGCGCCGGGTTGCCCCGTGGCGACGAGGTTCGTGCCTTCCACCGGATCCACAGCGATTTGCACTGCGTAGCCGTTGCCTGTACCGAGTTCCTCGCCGATATAGAGCATCGGGGCTTCGTCGCGCTCGCCCTCACCAATGACCACGACGCCTTTCATGTCGATATCGCCCAGCGTGCGGCGCATTGCCTCGCACGCTGCCTGGTCTACCGCGTGTCGGTCGCCCTTGCCAACCCAACGACCGGAACTGAGCGCAGCCGCTTCAGTCGCCCGTACAAAATCCATGCCCAGATTTCGATCCATAAATCATCACCTCATGCGAGTGTCTTCGTTGACAGGGGTTATTTTCGGCAGGGGCACGGGGTTTCCTGCTGATAGATAAGTAAAGACGCCGACGCTCTGTGGGGCGTCGGCGTCCCGCTCACAGCGTGGAAACGCAACCCTGCCTGCTTAGTTGCAGTTGCCGGGGTTATTGCGGTTCGGGCAGTTGCGGCAGGGCGTGCCGTTCGCGCGACGTGCGGCGACACCCCAAAGATTGAACTGACCTTGATAGGGTCCCGCTTCGCCAACATCGAAGATGCGCGCCTGCTTGCCGTCCCAGGTAGTCGCCGTGCTGCCAGTGCCCTCGCGCACGCGCCCCTTTACCGTGCGGGCGTGTCCATCCACGAAGTTCGCGCCCGCCAGCCCGTTATGACGCGCCTGCAGGTACGACTGAATCGTCGTGGGTGGTCCCAGCGTGCCGTCATAAAGCATCGAAGTCTCAGTCGGATATTCAATCTGCGCTTGCGAAACCACCGGATTGGGCGTAATCAGACCGGGCACGTTCCCGTTTTCAAACACGCACCAGTTGAAAATGTAGCCGGTGTAGCGGAAGCTGGGAATCGTGCAAACGGGAATACCGAACGACCCGAAAGTCCCCACGACATCGAACGCCTGCCGATCCGAAGGGCACAATACCACATCGGCGTTCTTGATGTACGGGTAAATGGCGTTGTACATCGTGAAGATGCAGTTCTGGTTGTTCTGATTGCTCAGATAGATGCTCATCGGGAACCGCTCGTCATAGTCCTGTATGTACTGCAGCACGGCGAGCGCGTTCTGCTTCATATTACTCGTACACTGGGTCTGGCGCGCCTTCTCGCGTGCCTGCGCAAATACGGGAAACAGGATCGCCGCCAGAATGGCAATAATCGCGATCACGACCAGCAACTCGATCAAGGTAAAGCCATTTTTCCGCATAGTATTATATTAGATACGCGCATCGGCAAAATGTTCCTGCTATGTAAAGTACGGGATTCAGGAATGAAACCGCTGGCAGAAGTTCTGCAGGATTTGTAAGCCGACGGCGCTACTTTTTTCGGGGTGAAACTGTACGGCGTGGAGGTTGTCGCGCCCGACGGCACAGGCGAAGCGGACACCGTACTCGCAGTACGCCGTGATGAGTTGTTCATCGTGCAGTTCGGGGTAGTAGGAGTGAACGAAGTAGACATACGCGCCGTCGGGCACGCCCTGCCAGAGTGGGTAATCGATACGCGCCTGACGGAGACGGCTCCACCCCATGTGGGGCACGCGCAGTGGAAATTGCGGCGTCTCACGGAAGCCGACGACGCGCCCTTTCAGGAGGCTCAGTCCCGGTACACCCGGTGACTCGGAGCTACTCTCGAACAACAGTTGTAGCCCGAGGCAGATGCCCAGAAACGGTTTACCGCCCTCAATGGCGCGCTGGAGGGCGGGCGTGAGCCCGCTCTCATTCAGACGTTGCATCGCCGCGCCGAACGCGCCCACACCGGGCAAAATAATCGCGTCTGCGCTGTGCAGGTCGGCAGGGTCGTTGGTGATTCGCGCCGCTGCGCCCAAATGCTCCAGCGCCTTTTGCACACTGCGCAGGTTGCCCATGCCGTAGTTGACAATGGCAATCATAATCCACTCGGTGGCTCCGTGCCTTCAATATATCCCTTCGTGGAAGGGGTTCCCGATTGGCGGGAGTGGAATCGTGTTGCTATCTCCAGGGCTTTGGCGAACGCCTTGAAGATTGCCTCGATGGCGTGATGGTCGTTGGCACTTTGCAAGAGGCGGATATGTAGCGTTGCGTGCGCGTGGCTTGCAAAGGCGCGAAAGAATTCCTTCACCAGCTCGGTTGGCATTTCGCCCACGCGCTCGCGCTGGAACGGTGCATGAAACTCCAGTAGCGGACGCCCGCTGAAATCGATGGCGACCATCGCCAGCGATTCGTCCATCGGCGTAATCGCCCAGCCGTAGCGGTAGACGCCGCGCATATCGCCCAGCGCCTGTTGTACCGCCTTGCCGAAGCAGATGCCGACATCTTCTACCGTGTGGTGTTCATCGACCCTCAGGTCGCCCGACGCGCTCACCACGAGGTCAACCAAGCCGTGGCGGGCTATCTGGGTGAGCATGTGATCGAAAAACCCGACACCTGTATCGATTTGGGCGTTGCCAGAGCCGTCTAAGTCCACCGAGACATACACGCGCGTTTCGCTCGTCTCGCGCTCATACATGCCGAATCGAGAACCGGGATTAGGAGTACGCATGTTCTATTCCTCTGCGAATCGGAGTTCCACAGCGGCGGCGTGCGCCTCGAAGCCTTCTTCGTGTGCCAGCGCGAGAATGTCGGGCGCGAGCTGGCGCAGCGCGTCAGGGCTGAGCGCTATCACGCTGCTGCGTTTCAAGAAAGTTTCCACCGACACGGGCGATTCGAATCGTGCGGCGCGCCCGGTCGGCAGGGTGTGGCTGGGACCCGCCACGTAGTCACCTGCTGACTGGGGCGTATAATGACCCAGCAAGATACATCCGGCGTTATGTACCAGACCCAGCCAGTGCATCGGGTTCTGCACCATCAGCGTCAGGTGTTCTGGAGCGGCAGTGTTGGCGAGTTCGAACGCTTCTGGCAGGTTGCGAGTCAACACCGCGACACTTCGCTGCAGCGACTGCTCCAGAATCGCATGGCGCACTCGCTGAGCCATCTGGGTCTCCAGTGCACGGCGGGTCGCCTCCACAATCAGCTCGCTGGGCGTCAACAGATAGCCAACCGACTCTGCACCGTGTTCCAGCTGCGTAAGCAGGTCAGCGGCGACGTAAGCGGGGTTCGCGCTCTCGTCAGCGATAATCGCCACCTCGCTGGGACCTGCCCAAAAATCGACGCCGACCACGCCCCAAAGCATGCGCTTGGCGAGCGCGACATAGAGGTTGCCGGGTCCCACAATCTTCTCGACGGCAGGGATAGTTTCAGTGCCGTATGCCATCGCCGCGATGGCTTGTGCACCGCCTGCCTTGAATACACGATTCACGCCTGCCTCACGCGCGGCGACCAGTACCGATGTAGGAACGCTACCGTCTTGCTGGGGAGGCGTGCAGAGGATGACCTCCTGTACCCCTGCCACCTTCGCGGGCACCGCGTTCATGATGACCGTGCTGGGGTACTTGGCGCGTCCACCTGGCGCGTAGACGCCGACGCGCTGCAGGGGGCGTACCATCTGCCCCATCCAGCCGCCCTGCGCCTCCATGAGGTGCCACGATTGCGGGCGTGTCTGCTTATGGAACCGTCGCACCCGTGCAACAGCATGCTGAATGGCGGTCTTCACTGCGGGGGCGGTGGAGCGATAGGCAGCCTCAAACTCCGACTCGGTGACCTCCAGAGTATCGATAGTGGGGCAGTCCCACTGACGGGTAAACTCCAGCAAGGCGTGGTCGCCCTCTGTGCGCACGCGCTCCAGAATCGCGCGTACCTGCGCCTCCATTTCGGGAGTGGGCTGCGGCGCGCTCTGGCGTAAACGCGCCTGAATGCGTTCCATCGGCTCGACGCGGGCGTCCAGAGTCTGTAGCATATCGAACCAAAAGTATACCTTGAACAGGTAGGAACTCTCGCCGAGCAGACGAAATTAGGGGCTATGCGCAGGTTCGTTGCTTACGGTCTATGGCTGCTGATGTTGTTTCCTCTATGGGGAGACGAGGGTGTATCGCCCCTGTCGCCTCGTTACGAAGCGTCGCTGGAGCGTCCCGCGAAAACGCGCGGCGTCTACGCGATTCGGAACGTGACCGTTCATTCGATAACCGCGCCACCGATTGAGGGCGCAACGGTACTGATTCGCGACGGCAAAATCGCCGCCGTGGGCAAGAACATCACAATCCCTCGCGGTGCAACGGTTTACGATGGCAGGGGGAACCCTCTTTATCCGGGCTACATCGACGCCTGCACCACTTTAGGGCTGACAGAAATCGGCTCCATTGCTGCTACCATCGACACCACTGAGACGGGGCAGTTCAATCCGAACTCCCGGGCGGAGATTGCGCTTAACCCCGACTCGGAGTTGATTCCTGTCACGCGGGTGAACGGCACCACGACGGTGGTCGCCGCGCCGACGGGCGGCATCCTGTCAGGGATGGGTTGCGTGATGAACCTTGATGGGTGGACATGGGAAGAGATGGTGATTAAGACTCCCATCGGCTTGTTTATGAACTTCCTTGCGCCGTCATCAACCCCCAATCAGAGCGCGGAGGCACGCCGCCGCGACTGGGAGAGCCGCATGCGCCCCATCAACGACTTTCTTGAGGACGCCCGACGCTATCAGCGGGCGCACCAGGCGGCGGGTAGGGAAGGAGTGCCCGCACACGAGCGCGATCCACGCTTCGACGCCATGCTACCTATTCTGGAGGGAAAGCTCCCTCTGTTTGTGCGGGTGAACAGCGCACTGGGGATTCAGGCGGCTCTGCGCTGGGCAGAGGAACAGAAGCTGCGCCTCGTGATCGTGGGCGGCGCGGAGGCACATAAAGTCGCTGATCTGCTGCGCGAAAAGCAAGTGCCTGTGATATTGGAAGGAGTGCATAACATGCCCAGCGCAGAATCAGAGCCATACGATGAGCCGTTCGTACTGCCCAAACGCCTGCACGACAAAGGGGTACGCTTCTGCATCGCCAGCAACGACGCCAGCAACGCCCGCAACCTGCCTTACCATGTGGCAACCGCCGTTGCGCACGGACTACCCCGCGAGGAAGCCCTCAAAGCGATTACGCTGTATCCCGCAGAGATTTTGGGGCTGGCGCACCGGCTCGGCAGTATCGAAGTCGGCAAAGACGCGAACCTCGTGCTGCTGAGTGGCGACCCACTCGACATTCGTACGCAAGTCATTCAAGTCTGGATTGCGGGACGCCCTATCGAGATGACCAGCAAACACATTCGGCTCTACGAACGATACCGAACGAGACCGAAATAGCGGAAAAGCGTCGGCGAGGGTCTTACCACTCTAACACGCTTATCGACATCGGCGGGAAGGTATGTCGGATGCGTTCGCTGCCGCCCTGTAGGGTGCGTGTTGCTATGCCTCTGCTCTTGACGGTGTCCTGCGCCGCGGAGTAGTAGCGCCAGTAGATCGTACTGCCTGCCCGTAGCCCCTGTAGCCGAATCTCCGCCGTAATCGCCGTGCTGCGCATTTTGTTGATGACGAGCAGCCTCCCCCTGCCGTTGGGCGTGCGCACGGCGTAGACGCTCAGCATAGGGTTGTCGTTGCTTACGGCAATCAGCACATCTCCTGGACGGGCAAAGCGCGTAATCAGTTGGGCTGCGAAGAAGGTCGGGTAGGGGGTATTGAGCGGGTCGCCCACGCCCGAGGGGTAGCCCGCTGCCACAATCCCGTAGTCGCCCCAGTTGCGCCAGCCGTAGAGCAGGGGACTGTTGTTATTGTTGGCTTCCGCTGAGTTGTGCAAATCCCACCACACGTAGGCGTCTGCGCCTGCCAGAATCGCCCTCGCCCACGAATCCGCCATATACAGCGCGTTCACCATACTGGTCGTCTGCTTGCCGGGGTTGTAGGCGACGGAGTTCTTCTCCGTGAGAAAGATGGGCACACTG
>JAOAFW010000240.1 GCA_026416065.1 Fimbriimonadales bacterium | reverse complement strand
TGGAACTGAAGAACCAGCGCGTGCCGGGAGCGAAGTCGGGGCGGCAGTTCGCGCCGCCTATCGGGTTTCCTGCTGCGTCTTGACAAGACGGTCGAACACGAGGGCTTCGTTGGGGTCGCAGGGCCCTGCAGGCGCGAGGTCGCCTATCTCAACCCACGGGGTCACGGGTACGATGCACCCGTTTTCCCAGCGCATTTTCATCATGCGTTGGGGCATCACAAGTTGACCTGATTCCACAGGTTGTAAATTAGCGGACTTCCTGCCGTCCGCGAAGGCAAGAGAGGCGCATAGCACAGCGCCTGTTGCAAGAGCCATCAACCATCGTTTCATCATGCAACCTCCTCTCGGCAGGTAATCCGGGGTTGCAAGTGCGAAAAAGCGAGTAAACCTGCACTAAGTCTCTACATCACGGCTCAGCGTTTCCACACGACTGCGTACCTGCCAGAGGTTTTGCGCCTCAACCGTCCGACGCGCCCGCTCAACCCAACAAAACGCTTCACTGTTCAATCCCGCCCTGTGCAGGGCCCGCGCCCAGATGATCGACTCATGGACGGTTTGCATCGGCCCCCGATTGTCGTCCCACGTCAGTGAGGATGACTCCAGTAGCTCCAGTGCCTCCGAAGGGCGTCCCACATTTAACAGCACCAGCGCGTGCGAGAGCAGCACATGCCTGTCCTCGCCAATACCCTGCCCGATTTGCATTGCATACTGGCTGGTCTCCAAAGCCTGAGTGTGGGAACGCGTCTGGCTCAGATACTCGGCGAGGTCGCGACGGAACCACGCCTCATAAGGGCGCGATAGCCGCGCCGCAACGGGCAGCCAGTCGCGCAGCACCTCGACCCCTTGCAACGGGCGAGGACGACTCCCGCTCTCCGCCGCGCCCTTCGCAACAACATGTGCTGCGCCCAGCCACCGGTAATCCAGTGGTTCCGCACGGCTCATCAAGTGAAGGGCGCGGTAGGCAGGCGTCTGCGCCTCAATCAACCGTGCGTTGTTCACCAGCGCACGTGCATGGCGCACATAAACTGAGATGAGCAACTTCAGTACAGGGGTGTTGCACTGTAGAAGCCGCCACAAGTGCATCTCCAGAGCGAGATAGTAGAGATCTTCCAGCGCAGGCTCTACAAGGATAACCGCTTGCTCTAAATCGCGCACGAGTTCAGTCAGAGCAGGCAACCCACTGGGGAACGGTTTCTGGTCATAGCACAGCGTCAGTCGCCCCATGCTGAGCGCGATCGCCTCTTCGGCGCGGGCGTGCAGGTGAAAGCAGAGGCGATGGAGTTGCTCGTCGGTGGGCCAGCTCTCGGTGCGCTCCCAGCGACTGAGTGTGGCGGGATGGATTTGCAGCTGCGTCGCTGTCTGTTGCAGGGTCCAGCCCGTCCGTAAGCGCAGGGATTTCAACAAGTCGCCCGCCAAAGGCATGGAGGGCACTGTCTGCACTGCGAGGGCGCAAGCCGCCCCCTCACGCAGGCGTCGCACCGCCCGGGACGCATCCAGCAGCTCCCATGCTTGACGCCGCTCGGACGGCGTGGCCTTCACCGCATCCAGCAGGGCGTCGAGTTCGTAAGCGGAGGGGCGAGTCCGCCCTGATTCCCAGCGACTGAGCGTGGAAGGACTGAGTCGCGCCGACGATGCCAGCTGGCGAATCGACAGTGTGCGCGAACGCCGCAGGCTCCCCAGATACTCGCCGAGCGCGCCCATCGGATGTCCCCGAACGATTATACCACGAAAACTTCACTTCGGGACGCCGTGTTGCAATTTTCTGCAAAAAATTGTCTGTTACTCAGAACTGGGGTAGCCTACAGGTGATTTGTCGATCGCGATGATCGCGCAGCAAAGAACCGAGCAGAAGGAGATGGGCATGATGCGACACTTATGGCAGAATGGACGACGGCTCACACTGGGCATCGCTGCGTTGTTGAGCCTTCTCATCATCGCGCTTGCGCCGGCGCAATCGGGGCGAGTCATCTATCGCTATAACTTCACCCTGACCACGCGCAACCAGAGCATGTGGTCTAATTCGGGCGTGAATCGCTACGACTACACCCACTTTCTCGGCACAACCTTTAGCAGCTCCGATTCCTATGGGGGCTACTTCAACTTCTTTGGCGACACGGGCGTTGAGGGCGAGGCGTCCATTTCGGGCAAGGCGGGACTGACATTCAGCGCCTACGCCGACGGCGGCTCGGTGGACATTACCTACCCCGTGACAGTGGAACTCTCGGTTCCAGAGAGAGACTACATCGTGCCCGGCGGGCGGGTTGCGGTCTTCTCGCGGCTGTTGCGCAACGGAACCGCCACAATCACCACGCGCACGCCGGACGCGAATGTCATCCTGCGCGGAACACTGGTGGCGCAATCGTCCGTGACGATGACGGGAAAGATTTCAGGGCAGACGCTGTTTAGCGGTGAAGTGCTGCCAGGCTCACTGCGCAACATCAATCTACGGGTGGACTTTTTCAATCTGCGGGATTACCTCTTGCCCGGCTCGTCGGACCTCAGTATCGACTTGATTCCTCGTTTCCCGAACCTGCTGCGGGCGGATCTGCACTACCCGATTATTGAGGTTAATGCATCGAACAGCAGTGCGAGTCCACTTCACCTTCCCCTGCGGGGTAGCGGCGAGGATCGCATCTTTACCCTCACGGGCAACATTACCGCGGCGGTGATTTACCTCATTCAGACGGCGATGGGAATGCCCCCCTTCAACTTTTTAGAGCAGGGCGTCACCTTTCCCCCCGACAGCCCCGCCTACACCTTCTCGGCGGGCTACAGTTTGCTCCGTGCTGAAGCGCGTGGCGTGATCGGCTTGAAGCAGGAAGTCGAGTTCCTGCCGCGCCCGAAGCTCAGGCTGGAGCGAACCAACGGCGAGCTTCTGGCGGAAGGGCAAATCGGGGCACCGCTGGAGTTCACCGTTCCCCTTTCGGGCACGCTCGATGTGCGTGCACGACTGATTTTCGAGAACGACTTCAAGAACACCTTCTATCTGACCCTTGGCGGCGGGCTGTATTTTATCCCGATGGAGTTCTACGCCAGCGGTTCCATCGGTTCCTTCTCGTTGGGGAGCTTCACCCTTCAGCCCATCGACCCATATGCACTGGAGGCGAGTCGCCCGTTCAAGCTCTTTGAACGCAACTTCACAATGGGCGGCTTCGACCAACCCGTCACCAGCATCATTCCTGTCCGTGCAAACACCAGCACGGACCCCACGATTTTCTACAGCGTCAACTATCCGGGCGTCACGGAGGCACGTATCGGCGATCCCTCCGCTGCGCTCAAAATCGAGGGACGCCCGCTTGGCTACCTCACGGCGCAGTCGGTGATCTATGTGAACAACACAGCGATTCCCACCACCTTCGACTCCAGCCGCAACCTGCTCACAGCGACGCTCACACGCCCGCAGCACGACGCCATTCTCAACAACCTGGGCACCTATCCCGTGCAGGTACGCCGGCAGGGCGCAATTGACTCGAACATCCTCAATCTCACGGTTGGCTACCGCTTGCCCATCATTAATCGGGTTCGGGCAGGCACGGAGTTCACGAACTACGACATCAACTCGCGTGGGGACGCGCCGCTGCTCATAGAGGTAGAGGCTCGGGGCAATAGCTTCACGCCTGGTATCTCGGTGGTCTACTGGAACGAGACGCCTGTCCCTGTGAATTCGAGCGACTCCGAACAGGGCTACGACCCCAGCGGCGGCTGGATTCGGGTCCGAGTGCCCGCCAGACTGCTCAACACGGGCGTACCGCAACCGCCAAGCGGCGGCGCGAACATCCGAATCACGGTGCGTACCCCCCTGCCCGGCGGCGGTGTGTCGAACGAGTGGGGCGTCTATCAGAATTACCCGCCTCCCCAATTTAACGAAGATCGGGAACGCGCGTTGCAACCTCAAGCAGGTTACAGCGTGGGCGGGGACGGACTCGCGATCACGGTGCAGGGCTCCAACTTCGTTCAAGGCGAAACGCCTCAAACTTCTTCCGTTGTGAAACTCCACCGCGACGGGATCGACCCGCCCGGGCAGTGGCACGCGCTGGCGACCACCTTCGTTACCAGCGCGAAGCTCATCGCCGTCATCCCTGCGCACCTGCTGGCAACTGCGGGTCCCGCGCTGGTGGATGTGGCCAACCCCAGCAACTTCACGGGCGAACAACGGACAGGCAACAGCCAGTCATTCACAATCCTCAACCCCGTGCCTGTAATCTATCGCTGCGACCCAAACATCGTCTCGCGCGGCAGCAGCACGATGACCGTGAAGGTGCTGGGTGTCGGTTTCAAGAACAACATCGGACTCCAGGTCTATTTCAATAACGCGCCTCGAACCACCACCTATGTTTCTGAAAACGAACTGCGCTTCACAGTGAACGCATCCGAAATGACCACGGGTGGCGTGCATCGGGTGAAGGTGCGCGTCCCACAGCCGTCGCCCTATCCCGCCGCCTTCTCCAACGAGGAATGGTTCACCGTGCGCAATCCGAAGCCGACGCTGAGTAACCTCAGTCCCAACACGCGCCTGATTTTCACCAGCGGGTTCACCCTGACCGTGCTGGGCAGCGGGTTTGAGCCGAGTGCGCGCATTTACTGGAACGGACAGGAGCGCCCCACGACCTATATCAGCTCAGTTCAGGTGCAGGCGCAGATCCCCGCCTCCGACCTGCAGTATCCGGGAACCGTATCCATCACCGCTCAGAACTATCCGAGTGAGGTCTCCAACGCGCTGCCGTTCACCCTGACCGAGGCGCCGATTATCTATGTGACCCCGCAGGGCAACGACGCGAACAGCGGCAACTCATGGGCGAACGCCAAGCGCACCGTGCAGGCGGGGATTAACGCTGCCTCCGCCGGGCAGCAGGTCTGGGTCAAAGCGGGAACCTATAACGAGCGTCTCACGCTCAGAGAGGGCGTGCGCGTGTTCGGCGGTTTTGCGGGGAACGAAACCGCGCGTATCCAGCGCGACCTCTACGCCCACGAGAGCATCCTGAACGGACAGAACGCAGGCGTGGTTGTGACGGTTCCTGCGGGTACGACCCGCGCGACCGTGCTGGATGGGTTTACCATCACGGGCGGCGCCGTTTCGGGGAGCAACGGCGCAGGAGTTCGAATGAGCAACAGCTCCGCCGTCATTTCCAACAACTTCATTCTCAACAACTCCGCGACGGGAGGCGGTTTCGGGGCAGGCGTCTCCATCTTAGGCGGCGCGCCGCTGATTCTCAATAATGTCATCGCCCGCAACACTGCGACGAACAGCGCCGGCGTGTACCTGTCCAACACCACCGCGCAACTGATTAACAATACCATCACCCACAACACCAGCGCAAACGCCTCGACAGGCGCAGCGGTTTACGCCTCCGACGATACGAATGTGTTGCTCGTAAACAATATTATCGCCTTCCAGACAGGCGGTGCATGTATCGAGCGCAAGAATGTCAGCACAGCAAATGTCACCCTGCGCGCCAACTGCGTCTTCAGCGGGAACCCGAACTATCGCGGGCTGTCGCAAGGCGCGACCGACATCGTGGCAAATCCCGACTTCTTCAACGCCAGCGCGAACGACTTCCACCTGTTCGGCTTATCGCCCTGCGTCGACCGGGGCGACAACGCCGACATCCTCAGTCAGCCTGTGGACATGGATGGGCAGAACCGCATCAACCTCACAGCGGTCGACATCGGCGCGGATGAGCTGTACGCTTACAGCACACAGTTCGAATCGCTGACCGTGACGCCTGCTTCGGAGCGAATTGGGCGGACGATTAGCTTCAAAGCGAGGCTCATCGAACCGCTTACAGGGCGAAGCCTGCCGAATATGCCGGTGGCGTTTCGGATAGCGGGCGTGCAGATTGGCAGTGCGTCCACCAACGCAAATGGAATCGCCGAACTGAGCTATGTGCTGCCGCCGACATTCGGTACAGGGGCGAAACAGGTCTCGGCGGAGTTCCCTGGCGATGGACGATTCAATCCCAGCAGCAGAAACGCCAGCGTCACGATTAACCGAGGCGTCACTGCGCTGCGGATTGCCGACGCTGCCGGTGAAGTGGGACAAACCGTCCCGATTACTGCAACGCTCACCTACGGCGACGGAATACCGCTCGCGGGGAAGACGGTGAGCCTGCGCTTAGACCTGTCTCTTATACACATCT
>JAOAFW010000226.1 GCA_026416065.1 Fimbriimonadales bacterium | reverse complement strand
GATGGCGATTCTCTATCTGCTGGAGAGCCTGCTGGGGATTACGCTGGTGGTGCAGTAGCGGGGGTACAATTGGGCTGGTGAAAGCGTATGCCCGTGATAATTCGCGCTCTGTTTGACGGCAAGACCGCCCGCCCGTTGCCCGGCGAGTTCATCCCCCCTATCGAGGGCGAGGTGGAAGTGGAAATTTTGCTCAGAGATACCCGTGCGGAGCAATCGCGTCAAGCAATTGAGCGGCTGCGCCAAATGCGCACGCACGTTCCGCCTCTTGACATACCGCTTCGTGACCTGATTGAGGAAGGTCGTCGATTCTAAATCGGCTATGGCGCATGTGAAAACGGTGGTCGCTGATGCCTCGGTGCTGCTCAAGGCTTATTTGAGAGACGAGAGTGATGTGAGCAGTGTGGATGCCATGCTGCAAGATCTGTCTGACGGACGACTGAGGATTGCTGCGCCTTCCCTGATGCGTTACGAGATTGCTAACGCGCTTTGGGCGGCGGCGCGCCAAGGGCGTATCGTAGCCGCCGATGCTATCACGGCTCTGCAAGCATTCCTTCAAATAGACATCGACTACTATGAGAGTGATGATATCCTAACTGGCGCGCTAAACTTCGCTCAGCAATACGGGCGATCTGTCTATGACAGTGCGTATGTGGCGCTGGCGCAGCGGCTGGGTGTGTGGTTTTTCACGGGCGATCGACGCCTGCACAACGCCTTGTCGCCCCATCTGGGCTTCTTGCGCTGGATCGGCGACTACCAGTACGAATCGCTTCCCTGAGCGCCAGTCTGTGCGACCCGGGAGAAGCAGGACGCCCTCGGTAAGCGTCTAACTTAGACACAGGAGTCGCGCCATGCGCTGGGTAGGGCTGTTGTGTGGAGGGTGGCTCGCGTTGCAGATTGCTTGTGCGGGCGATACGCGCCTGCAGCAGACTATCTCGTTTCAGGAGCCTGCGCAAACCGTCGCTCAGATTCTCCAGAAACTCACCAAACAGACGGGGGTTGTGCTGTTCCCTGCACCGCCGCTGGATAAAGAGATTCTGATTGTGGATGCGCCGAATATCCCGCTCCGCAAACTGATGGACGCCGTCGCCGACGCGCTGGACGCCGAGTGGTTCGAGCAACCGAACGGCTCCTATCGGCTTTCGCGCCCCGCCAAAAGGGCGATGGAGCGCCGTCAGAAAGACGACGCTGCGCTCAAGGCAAGCCTGCGTCAGGCGATCGAGCGCGAAGCGAAACGCTCAGAAGAGTTCCACTGGGCTCGGGAGAACCTGCGTGAGAAACTCCGCGACGCACGGGAGCGACTGAGCCAACTCCTTGCGAATCCGCAAGAGCGCGACTCGGCGGAGCGGAGCCAGCTGACGGCGTACTCGCGCCAGCTCAATCCCGTCGAGCGGTTGCTCTGGCGCGTTCTCCAGGGGGTAGACCTGCAGAAACTGCTCAATATCCCCGTGCGGGAACGGCGTGTGTTCAGCAGTCAGTCGGGGCGGTTTCTGGAACCGCTCGGTTTCGAGGTCGCCCCGCTGCTGCGGCGGTTCGCGCAGGAGCAAAGCCTGCTGGGAGTTCTCTGGCACGACCCGCAAGCGGGCGTAGACGCCTTGGAGAGGCAACATCGCGAACAGCACGGCTACGAAAGCCCGCTGACCTTCCACTGGGGCAGCCTGCCCGACGCCAAACCCGTTGACCCGGCCGCCCTGCGCCTTTATCTGGAGATTCTGCGCAGCGCGCCCGATGCGTTCAGTATTGTCGTCTATGTGGAAGACCCCGTCGCCCGACGCGCGTACCGGGCATGGCGCTACTTTTCTCCGGGGCGCGAGGCGCTGTTCCCATTGTCCGAAGGAGACTGGCGTCAGCGTCCCGTCGCGTGGAGCGAGGAGTCGCGCCTGCTGGCGAACATCGTGACGAACTTCCACGAATCGTACTACAGTAGCACCGCGCTCTCCAAAGTGTTGGGCAACGAGGAGACGAACCCCGTGCGCTATCGCCTCGACGAGGCGCGTTTGCGCTTGCTGGATCCCGCGATGACCGAGCCACACAGCATGATAACCGCCGACCTGCTATGCAGCTATGCTCGTGCGCGAGGGAAAGCCGTCGTTGCTGTGCCCAACGAAAACGCGCTCCTTCAGATTGCGGCGCAGTCGATGCAGCAAGCAATTCAGTCGGGGCGCGACCGTCTGGAGCAACACACGATGGTTTTGCAAATGCACGAGTGGACGGAGCAGGGCGATGTGCTGGTCGCCAAACCGATGCTGGCGTCGTACCGATGGGGTGACCGATTCGAACGTGCGGGCGTGAGCCGTCTGACGATGCGCGTGCTACAACGCGGGTATCTTACACTGGACGACCAGCGGGAGTGGCTGCAAGTCGAATCGCCCTACGGCTCTCACGGCGAGTTCTGGGCGTCGTGGCGTGGCGCGACCGCATTTCGCTACCTCAGCTCGCACGCTCTCCTGCGCTTTCTGAACCGCCTCTCGGAGCGGGAGCGCACATCGTTGCTTTCGGGCGCGACGGTGCGCCTCTACGAAATGTCTCCTGCGCTGCGCAACGCCCTGACTCATCTGGTCTACTACGCCGACCTGCCTGTGAGCCTCTTGGGTAAGGAACCCGATGCGATTGAGATACCGCAAGCGGTTTTCCCGATGGGATTGCCCGCCGACAGCATCTTCCGTGTTCGCACCCTCGATATGGCGTGTTATATCCCTCAGCGCGACGACGCGATGCAGGAAAGCCCCACGCCGATCGAGCCGTCTCAGATCGGCGCGGAGGCGGAACGCAGCGCGCAAACGTTTGACGAAGTCGTGGGACTGTTCGGCGTGGAGCGGTTCTACGACATGGAAGTGGTTCTCCCTGACGGGCAAACGACGATTCGGTTGGGTTCCGTCAGCGAGTTTCGCCCGCTCATCGAGAAGCCCATGCGCTGGCGCGAATTGCCTGAAAGTGTGCGGGAGCAACTGACTCGTCTGGCGCGGGAGCAGTCTTTCTGACTATATCCGCACAGGCGACTCGTTGAGGCTAATCGCTTGCAGCAAGCCGACCGCCGCCAACGCCGCCCAGAGCATCGTTCCCCCATAGCTGATAAACGGTAGCGGGATGCCCACCACGGGGAATAGCCCTATCGTCATGCCAACGTTCGTCAGCAAGTGAAAAGTGAACAGTGTGAGGATGCCCCCCGCGATCAGGCGATGCAATTCCGAACGGGTGCGCGTCATCAGACGCCATATACTGAACAGGAATGCTCCAAACAGCCCCAGCAAGCCCACCGCGCCAACGAACCCCAGTTCCTCCGCCACCACGACAAAGATGAAGTCGGTATGTTGCTCGGGGATGTAGCGCAGGTTCTTTTGCGTTCCGTGAAGATAGCCCTTGCCGGTGAGTTGCCCGCTACCGACGGCGATTCGCGCCTGAAGGATGTGATACCCGCTCTGCTGGGGATCAGCTTCAGGGTTCATAAACGAGACCAGACGCGCCTTCTGGTAATCTTTCAGGATATCGAAGTGCCACAAGCCGTAAAATCCTAACGAGCCTGCCACTACGGTCAACCACAGCCAACTGGGTCGCGCTCCTGCTAAATAGACCATTGCGAACCACAGCACGCCAAACACGATGGAGGTGCCCAGGTCGGGCTGCTTGAACACCAGCAAGGCGGGAACCGCCATGTGCAACACAGAAAACAGGAAGCCTTTCGGTGTGCGGATTACCTCACGTTGCTGTGTGAGCCAACTCGCCAGGGTGAGGATGAGCAAGATTTTCGCAAATTCCGACGGCTGCAGCTGGAACCCGCCGGGCAACTCGATCCAGCGTTGTGCGCCCTTACGCTCCGCGCCAAACAGTATCACGCCCAGCAGCATGAGCACGTTCAGCACATAAAGGGCTTTGTAATGACGCGCCCAGAAGGCAGGCTTGATGGCGGTCAGCACAATCGCCAGAACCACGCCCAAACCCAGCCATACAAGCTGCCGCCGAAAAATCGAGGGCGCCCATGCGTAGGTCGCGCTATACAATGCTGCCAACCCCGCGCCAATCAGAATCAGCGTAGTTAACAGCAGCGGAAGGTCAATGTGCCGGAGTTTGAGCCGATCGGCAATCGAACCAATTGCAGGAGCCTGGGTCGCCACGCGGGAATTGTACCCCGAATAGTGCAACGCGGTTCAGTTCACCACCTGCGCTGCCTGTGGCTCCATCGCCTCAATCCGCTCCAGCAGAATCTCCGAGATGTCTTTCACGGGCACGGTGTCGTCTTTGGTCTTGACGCTGTCGGAGACCATAATCATGCAGAACGGACATCCGACGGCGACGGTGCGCGCCCCCGTTTTGAGCAACTCTTCGGCGCGAATCAGCCCGGGTCGCTCGTGGGGCAGTTCATCCATCCACATGCGTCCGCCGCCTGCGCCACAGCAGAAGGTGCGGTCGCGGTTGCGCTCTGGCTCGCGCAAATCGGACACCGCTGCGCCCAGTACCTCGCGCGGTGCGTCGGACAGCTTATTCACGCGCGACAGGTAGCACGGGTCGTGGAACACCACGCCGCCGTTCGAGTCGGGCTGCAGGCGCGGCAGTTTGCCCTGCTGAATCAGCTCCGCCAGTAGCTGCGAATGGTGGATGACCTCAAACTCCGCACCGAACTTTTTGTATTCGTTCTTAATCGTGTGCAGGCAGTGAGGGCACATCGTCACGATACGGCGCGGGTTGGCTTGCTTGAGCGTCTCCACATTCTGCATCGCGAGTTCCTGGAACAACAGGTCTTCGCCGAGGCGGCGTGGGGTGTCGCCTGTGCAGCGCTCTTCGGGTCCCAGCACGGCGAAGTTCACGCCTGCACGCTGCAGGAGCTTGACAATCGCGCGGGCGATTTGCTGTCCGCGCCCGTCGTATGCGCCCGCGCAGCCGACCCAGAACAGCACCTCGAAGTTTGGGTTCTCGCGCACGGTGGGCACATTTAGCCCCTGCGCCCACTTCATCCGCTCGCCGAGCGGCAAGCCCCACGGGTTGGACTGCGTCATGGTGCGTTGCAGTGTGCCCGCCGCCGTGCCGCGCAGGTTGCCCTCCGCAACGCGATGGCGGCGCATCTCCATAATCAGCGTCGGGTGTTCAATCAGCACGGGGCACTCGTTGTTGCACGCGCCGCAGGTGGTGCAGGCGAACAGCTCCTCGTCGCTAATCACCTGCGTCAGGTCGTCGCCTTTGCCGTTCGCCATCGCGTCGCGCAACTTCTCCACGATGAGCTTCGGGTTCAGCGGTTTGCCTGTGGCGTTGGCGGGGCACACACGCTCGCAGCGTCCACAGCCCATGCAGGCGTCGAGGCTCATCAGGTGCCAGCGCGAGAACTCGCTGATGGCGTTCACGCCGATGCGTCCCGTCTGCTCCACACGCTCCAGGCTCTCGATGCTGGGCGTATTGGGCAGATAGTTCGGCTTGTAGTACGCCACAATCGGCGCGAGGAACCAGTGGCGCAGGCGCGTGAAGGGCAACACCGCGAACCAGCTGGCAATCGAGAGCGAGTGGAACCACCACCAGAGCCGATAGCCGCTTACCGAGAGGTTCTCAAAGAGCGGCGCAAACGAGTAGCCCACGAACGACCACACCTGCGCGTATTGCGGGCGCGGCGGGTTCATAAACTCCGGGTTGCGCTCCAATGCAATCCGCGCGCTCTCCAGCGCGTAGCTGTTGA
>JAOAFW010000198.1 GCA_026416065.1 Fimbriimonadales bacterium | reverse complement strand
TGTTCATCGACTGCGCCGACGCGGTCGCCGTCGCCGTCAATCGCGATGCCGATATGCGCTTTGAGGTGCTTCACGGCGTGCAACAGGGGCTGGATGTTCTGTGGAATGGGTTCCGGATTAACGCCACCGAAATAGGGGTTGCGCTCCTCGCGCAGCGCGTGGACTTCCATGCCCAATCGTGAGATGAGCGCCTTCAGATAGCCCGCGCCTGAGCCGTGCATCGCGTCCGTGACCACGCGATACGGGGCTTCGTACAGTTCATCCACGCGAATGAACTGATGCACATGCTCCAGATAGTCGGGTACGGGGTCGAGCGCGTGGGATTCCGATTCGACCTCGACAGGTTGGGTATAGCGCTCGTAGTCGCCCATGAGTGCGCTGAGCTGGCGTTCGATGCTCTGTGTGATATCGGTCAGCGCCGCGCCGCCGTAGTGGGGCTTGAACTTGATGCCGTGAAAGATGGGGGGATTGTGGCTCGCCGTGAACATGACCGCGCCCTGCATGCCGCGCTTGATGACCGCGTGCGCCGCTGCAGGCGAGGACACCGGATGCGGCGCGACGAACACGGGGAAACCATAGCTGCCTAACACCTGCGCAGCCGCCTGCGCGAACATTTCCGACAGCGCACGACAGTCATACGCGACCAGCACACCCTCACCGGGCGGCTGTGCCTCCTTTAGATGACGCGCCAGCGCGTGCGTCACTAACCGCACATTCGCTACCGTAAAATCGTCGGCAATCACGCCGCGCCAGCCTTCTGTGCCGAACCTGATTTCTGGAGCACTCATGGACAGAATCTTACCTGATGGAGCCAGGTGGCTCACTTTCAGTGGTGGCTTAACATTTTCTTAACATACAGGGAGGTATAGTAGCCAGCAGGAGGTTCATTCAATTATGCGACGACTTGGCTTTACGCTGATTGAGCTTCTGGTCGTGATTGCGATTATCGCGATCCTTGCGGCAATCCTGTTCCCTGTGTTTGCCCAGGCGCGCGAGAAGGCGCGTCAGACCGCGTGTTTAAGCAACTGCAAGCAAATAGGTCTCGGTATCGTTATGTATGTAAACGATTGGGACGAGACTTTCCCGCGCAACGATGACTGCATCGCGCCCAACCGCATTCCCTACCAGCCGAACGCAGTAGGCTGCAGTGGTCCCTTCGGACAGCGCGTGAACCATTACAAGTGGCAGTACTGGATTTACCCCTATGTGAAAAATATTCAGATCTTCTTCTGCCCCAGCCGCACTTACGATCGCCAGATGTGGGAAGAGAGCGCGGAGATTTTCAACGGGGGCTACTCGCTCGCGCTGCACGTCACGGGCGCGCTGAACACTTGGAACCGCACGGGGGCGAACCAGCAGATTCGCAACTCGTTCCTTGGGGGCACGATGGCAGGCGTGCAGCGACCTGCTGAAACGATGATCCTGATGGAAGACCGCTTCCCTGGCACGCGCCACTATGTGCTCGGGCAGCAGCCCATCCAGACCGCTTACCCGATGGCGCACCGCCATCTCTGGGAAGTCTGGTTCTATGACCGCGGTCCCAACAACCCTGTGAATCGCAATAACGCGCCGCATATGGATGGTCTGATTATTGTCTATGTGGATGGGCATGCGAAGTGGATGAACGTGCGCGAGTTCCTCGCGAAGTCGCCCACAGCGCAGCAGTACCAGCCCAGCCCGCTCAGTGCGTTCCCCGGCGGAATGGCATGGACGATTAACCAGCAACCCACATGGACGGGCGACTGGCCCCTGTGGGGTCTGTACGGCAACTAAGCTGCGAGTGTTTCTTGGCTCTGCGACGCCCCTTCCAGCAGGAAGGGGCGTTTTGTTGTGGAACATACCGCTTGTATGCGAATCGCTCTCAGGACGCTATCGGTTGGAGTACTTTTGATTTTCGTGGGGTTCGCTGATGCGCCCCGGCGCCGCGACAGCGACTGGCTGATTCGCGTGGGACTGGAGCAGGCGGCGTGGGCACAGGTACTTTATGTCAGCGTCTCGGAAGGCGTACTGCGCTGGATCAACCCCCGAACGGGGCAGACACTGGGCGAGGGGACAGCAGGGCAAATCTGGGAACTACGCCGCGAGAACGGGCGTCTCTACGCTCAGAACGGGCAGACGCAAATCGCTTCAGAGCGGCTCATGGCGGAGGCCGCTGAGGGCTTTGTTATGGTCGGAACCGCCCCAAACGACCTCCGCCGCTATCGAGGGCACCTGGAATGGACAGAGCGCGACGGCAAACTGCTCACGATTAACTGGATTCTGCTGGACGATTACCTCAAAGCGACCCTACCCCGTGAAATGCCACCGAAATTTCACCCTGAGGCGTTGAAAGTGCAGGCAGTGGCGGCACGCTCATTTGCTTTCCGGCGATTGAACCGCTACCGTCAGTGGGGCTACGACCTGTGCGACCATGCGCCCTGCCAGGTGTACGGCGGCGTGGACGCGGAGCATCCGAACACCAACGCGGCAGTGGACGCCACGGCAGGCGAAGGGTTGATGTTCGAAGGGCGGGTAGTGGACGCGGTCTACACGGGCAACTGCGGGGGGCATACCGCGCCGATCGAGGTCGCAATGGTGGGCACGCGCCCGCTCCGGTTTTTGTCGGGCGTCTCGGACATGAACGGCGATGGCAAGCCCTTCTGCAGCGTCGCGCCCAACGGGGGATGGGAGTTGAACCTGACCCACGCGGAACTGGAGAAGCGGTTTCCTCAAGTGGGGCGCATTCGCGAGTTGCGCTTGACGCAGCGCACGGCGGGCAAGCACGCGCAACAGGTTCAGATTCGGGGCGAGCGCGCCACGCTGACGCTTTCAGGCGCAGAGTTCCGCAGCGCGGTCGGCACAGGGCGCGTGCGCAGCCTGATGTTCGAGGTTCAAGCCCAGCGCGACGGCTGGAAACTTGTAGGGCGCGGCGCAGGGCACGGCGCGGGCATGTGTCAGTGGGGCGCACAGGGGCGCGCCCTCGCCGGGCAGAACTACCGACAGATCCTGGGAGCGTATTACCCGGGCGCGACACTGGAGGCGTTGTAATGCCAATCGGGGTTTCAAGGAGCGCAGTCGTCGGCGGGACGCCGACGCTACGAACGCCCCAGCGTAGCGTCG
>JAOAFW010000157.1 GCA_026416065.1 Fimbriimonadales bacterium | reverse complement strand
GATGGCGCTGCGCGCCCGCGCCGTACAAGTCGCCGTACAACGCGATGACCATCGTGCGCTCCGTCTCTACCCCAAAATCCCACAGAGCTATAACTCCGACTACGACCCGCCCATACTCGCGTGGCTTTCTCATCAGGTTGGCGACTCGGCGCAGGCTCGGTTCTATCTTGGCGAAAGTCGCGCACTTTTGAACCAGCGCAAGGGCGAAAGCGTACACCTGTACGGCACACTGCTGCTGCGCGCGCTGTTCCCCGACGAGGCGCGCTGATAGGGTACACTTTTCCTGATGGGCGAGCAGGGACGCAGGGCGGTGTACCCCGGTAGCTTCGACCCGCCGACGCTGGGGCACCTCGACATCATCCAACGCGCGGCGCAGCTGTTCGACGAACTCATCGTTGCGATTGCGGTCAACTCCCAGAAAAAACCGCTGTTCAGCCTTGAGGAGCGCGTGCAGATGCTACAGGAGTGTTGCAGGCATCTGCCCAATGTGCGCGTTGCGTCGCTGGAGGGCTTGCTGGTGCGGTTCGCGCAGCAGGTGGGCGCGTGCGCGATTGTGCGCGGACTGCGCGCCGTGTCCGACTTCGAATACGAGTTCCAGATGGCGACCATGAATCGCCAACTCGCTCCCGAGGTGGACACCTGCTTTTTGATGACCCATCAGCAGTATGCGTTCCTGTCGTCTTCTATCGTGAAGGAGGTGGCGCGGCTGGGCGGCGACGTGGAGCCGTTTGTCCCCCCAAATGTCGCCCACAAACTGCGGGCAAAATTCGCCCCCGAAACGGCAGGAACCCCCAACCCGTAGTCGAACACAAAATCCAATCGCGGAGGCTCAGGGCTATGATACACACGGACGGGATGATGATACGGAAGTGGCTGCGAGAGCTCGATCAGGCGTTCGAAAACGCGCGGAGCATCGGACCTTTTGTACTCGGTTTGGACAAAGGCGAGTGTCATAATCGAGTTCAACAGATTCTGGCGAACCTGCCAAGCGACTTTGATAAAGCCGAGCGGGTGCTGCGCGAGACTGACCGTCTGATTGGCGGCGCGCAGACCGAGGCGCAGATGACCCTCGCCCAGGCGCAAGAAGAGGCGCGTCGCATCCTCGAGCAGGCGCAGCGCGAAGCGGAACAGATTCTCGATCGCGCCCAGCAGGAGCAACAGCGCATGCTGAGCCAGACCGAAGTCTATCAGCTGGCGCAAACGCAGGCGCATGAGATCCTCGAATCCGCCCGCGAGAAGGCGCACCAGATTCGGCAGGGCGCGGACGAATACGCCTACGAGGTGCTGACCCAGCTGGAAGGCGCGCTGGCGAAGGTGATGAACACCGTGCAGAACGGTAAGGTGCTGCTGGAGGACTACCTCAAGCAGCGGGTAGGCACGCGGCGCTAAAGCGGCGGCTTGACGGGCAAAAAGGTCAACCCCAGACGCAGCAGGCTTTTAAGACGCAACGGGTAGAATTGCAGCGACCGCAGGTACGCCTTTCGTGCGTTCTTGCGGTCGCCCAGTAAAGCATACTCTGTACCCAGGCAGGCGTAGGAGTGCGCCAGTGCAAGGCGCATCGCCTTTGGGCTATTCGCACGCTGCCACAGGCGCGACTCGCAGGCGTGAATCGTCTCCGTGCGCACCTTCACATCGTCCTCGTACACGCGCCTGTGCTGAAACGAGGCGTTGCTGCCATGCACGCGATACATCGTGAGCGGCTCGTCGATGTAGCCGATGTCGTACTCCAGCGCGACGCGGAACCACATCTCCCAGTCGCCCGAGCCGTACAAATCCTCGCGGAAGCCCCCCAGCCGCTCAAAGCACTCGCGTCGTATCAGTGCCGACGAGGCGATAATCTTATTGTGGCGGACTAACGCCTCGATGATGTTCCCCGTCGGCGTGCGGGGCCACTCAAACCCCAGTGGATTGCCCGGCTGAATATTTCCCTCACTGTCGATAAAATGTCCCCCCGTATGCACCAGTCCCACTTTCGGGTGCGTGTCCAGCAACGCGACCTGCTTCTCCAGCTTCGTGGGCATCCACAGGTCATCCGAGTTCAGAATCGCCAGATACTCGCCCCTCGATTCGGCGACGCAGCGGTTCAATGTGGGGTAGGTGCCGCGATTCTGCTGCACGAACAGCCGAATTCGGTCTCCGTAGGATTGCAGTATCTCCACCGAGTTGTCCGAGCTGCCGTCGTCCACCGCCACGATTTCGTAGTCGGTGAAGGTCTGCTGGAACACGCTCTCCAGTGC
>JAOAFW010000150.1 GCA_026416065.1 Fimbriimonadales bacterium | reverse complement strand
AGATGTGTATAAGAGACAGACAGGAGCCTACGGCGTGCAGACGCCCCTCCAACTTCAACAGGCGGTTCAAGAGTTCAGCGAACGCTGGAACGCCCTGCAAGCCCGACGCGCCGAACTGGACACCACACGCCGCCAAATCGACGCGCTGCACGCGGTGCAGGACCCGAAAGCCCTGCGCGAACGCCAACGCGAACTTGCGGTCGAACTGCTTGGGCTACAAGAGCAGATTCAGCGCGACCCGCTCGCTCGCGAGGGACTATCCGCCGAGTCGCTGCTGCGCCTCGAGAGCCAGCTGGAGCGGGCGCGCCAGCAGCTGGGCGAACTGCGCGAGGAGCAACTGCGCTGCGAGGGCGCGTTGCACAACCTGCCCGACGCGGATCCTGCCGACGCCGTTGAACTGGAATACGCCCGCGCCCAGCAGCGACTGCATCAGCTTCAGCATCGCGTCCGCCTGCTGGAGTCGACCGAGCAACTGCTCAACGAGGCGAACGCGCGCTATCTCGGCGACCTCAGCCCGCGCCTCAAGCCCCGAATCGAGCAGCACCTGCCCGCCCTCACACTCGGACGCTACACGCGAGCCACGCTGGACGAGACGCTGAGCCTGCAGGTGTATCATCCTGAACGCGATGCAACCCTGCCTGTTGAGGATGGTCAACCCGCCTGGAGTACAGGCGTGTTAGACCAGCTCTTTTTCGCCTGCCGGCTGGGGCTGTCGGACGCGCTGTCGGATGACATGCGCCTGCCCCTGCTGCTGGATGACCCGTTCGTGCATTTCGATGCCGACCGCTATCGTGCTGCGCTGGAGTTATTAACGCGCGTGGCTCAGCAGACGCAGGTGATTCTGTTCACATGTCGCGCCCTGCCTGAAGGGGAATGGGGCAAAGTACATCAACTGGGGCTTAATGAATAGCGTTTGCCGGCAGGGACGCCGATGCTACAGAGTGTTCGTCGGCGGGGACGCCGACGCTACAGAGTGAACGTTCGTCGGCGAGGACGCCGACGCTACAGAGTGAACGTTCGTCGGCGAGGACGCCGACGCTACAGAGTGAACGTTCGTCGGCGGGGACGCCGACGCTACAAACTCGCTCTGTGTAGCGTCGGCGTCCTCGCCGACGGCTTTCACCTAGCCACTCTGGAGTCAGGTATACTCCGAGTATGCGTCCCGTTTCTGTCGGCGAGGTCGTGATTGGCGACGGCAGGCTGTGCCTCATTGCGGGTCCCTGTGTTATCGAGAGCCTTGAACTCTGTCAGCGCGTGGCAGACCATATGACGCGCGTTTGCCAGCGACTGGGAATTCCCTACATTTTCAAGGCGTCGTTCGATAAGGCGAACCGCACGGCGTACGATTCGTTTCGGGGGCGGGGACTGGATGCGGGGCTGGAGGTGCTGGATCGTATTCGGCGTGAGTTTGGCGTTCCCGTCACGACCGACATCCACGAGTCATGGCAAGCCACGCCGACGGCGGAAGTGGTAGACCTGTTGCAAATTCCCGCCTTCCTATGCCGACAGAGCGACTTGCTGGAGGCGGCGGCGCGCACAGGCAAGCCTGTGAATGTGAAAAAGGGACAGTTCCTCGCGCCGTGGGACACGGGCAACATCGTAGAGAAGCTGCGAGCATTCGGCGCGGCGGGCGTCTTACTCACCGAGCGCGGCACAAGTTTCGGCTACAACACGCTCATCGTGGACATGGCAGGGTTGCCCGTGATGCGGGGGTTCGGCGTACCCATTGTGTTCGACGCGACACACAGTGTGCAGCGTCCTGGAGGCGCAGGCAAGCAGTCAGGGGGCGACCGAAGCGCGATTGAACCGCTCGCACGTGCCGCCGTCGCGGTGGGTATAGACGCGCTATTTATGGAGACACATCCCGACCCTGCGCACGCCCTCTCCGACGCCGCCACGCAGTATCCGTTAGAGCAGATGGAGCCACTACTCCAGCGGCTCCTGCGTATCTGGGAGGCAGTATAAAAAGCAGGACGCCAACACGGCGAGTTCGCTTCGCGTCAGCGTCCTGCAAGGAAAACCTTTTCGGGTTTCGCTTACTGACAGTACCGGATCTGGAACGGCGCGTTCATTCCCCACGGCGCCCAGGGACCGAACGGATAGTTGTCCCCATCAGCACAGCACGGAGGATATACCCAGTCGCCAGGGCGGTTTCCGTTGCTTGCTCCACGCAGGCTGGGACGCAGCCATTTTACATGCCCGTCCATCCACAGGATGTTCGTGCCGCCAGAGTGCTTGAACCATATCTCATTCGTTTGTCCGCAGTCGATGTCCGTATCCGCGGTGGAGTTTGAGAGCTCGGCTCCGTCGCGTCCGCGCACTTCCAGCAAGAAGAGCGACTCGGCGGGTTGCTGCCATACCGCAATTGCCGGATGATCCAACACATGCTCGCTAAGCGCATAGCTCATATGGAAGTCGTAAGTACGCGCAGGCGAAAGCGTCAGCCCCCACTCCGGCAAGGGGCGTGTGCGGAAGTTCGGAGACATGACAATCGGGTTGCTGGGACAGCTGAAAAAGTTATCGCGCGTGCCTTGAATGCTGTTGGGCTTCATCTTGACATACGGAATCAACAAGAAGGGCCACCAGTCCTCCTGCCAATACCGGTTGGGAATGGAGGGGTTGTTGGGGCGCGTAAAGAACTGCTCGTCAAAGTCCTGCAGATACATCTGTTGCGCGATACCCAGCTGCTTCAGATTCGAGGCGCAAACCGTTTGGCGCGCCTTCTCGCGCGCCTGCGCAAACACGGGGAACAAAATGGCGGCTAAGATGGCGATAATGGCAATCACCACCAGCAACTCAATAAGCGTAAAACCTTTCCGCATGGTGTTCTCCTCCTAAGACACTTCAAGCATACCGAAAGCGACATTAAGAAAATGTTAAGCCATCGCAGATATTGCGGGCTTAACACGTTTGCAGTACCGTATCGTGTATTACTTCGCCGCTTCCACCATCTTTTGGGCAATCAGTGCGGTTTCAGGATTGAGAACACCTTCGGGATAGGTTCCTGTGTACAGGCAGTGCAGAAAATACTCAGGAGCGTTGCGCGCGCCTTCAGGCAAGGGATCGGGTTCTTCATAGACGACCTCTGCGCCGCGTCGATGAATGCGCAACTTGCCGTCGATAACGCCCGCCGTTGCCTCTGTGCCATACACGACGGGGTTCGGCGCGCCGTCGGAGCCGATCTGCGACCAGGTGGCTTCTATCACGGCGACTGCCTTCGGGTAGCGCGCGATTATCACCGCGTTGTCGTCCGCGATCGCGTAGTCTTTGGTGAGGTTGCCGCGCGTTGCGAGAACCTGGGTCGGCTCACCGAGCAGGTACGCGCTCATCACGGCGCCGTAGCAGGCGAAGTCGGCTAATGCGCCCGCGCCGTTGAGCTGTTCGTCGTACAGCCAGCCCACGAAGTAGGGGTCGCAGCCGATTTCGCGCGGTCCCGCGTGCCCGGCACGGAACCGGAACTCGAAAATCGCGCCGAAGTCGCCGCGTCGGGCGCGTTCCAGCAGGGTTTGGGTGGCGGGATTCCAGCGGGTGGGCCAGTTAATCATTAGAAGTCGCTGGGTTCGCTGGGCGGTTTCCAGCATCTGTTGCGCGTCTGCCAAGTCCGCCGCCATCGGCTTCTCCACCATCACATGCGCTCCGCGCCGCATCGCCTCAATCGCAATCTGTGCGCTCGTGCGGTTGTCGGCACACGCCAGCACGATGTCGGGCTGCTCCGACTCCAGCATCGTGCGCCAGTCGGTATAGGCGTTCTTGAAACGGCTTTGGGCGCGTTCCAGCAAAGGCGTCGAGTCGGCGACGGCGGTCAGCTCCACCGCAGGCTGCGCTGCCCACTGCTCCAATAAGCCCCACACATGCCCGTGGGTCAATCCCGCAACTGCCAGTTTGAAAGACATTTTGAGGCTCCTTATTCGGTCGTCGCAGGGATTTTCTGAATGTTCTGCGGCGACAGCCCGAACGCTTCGCAGAGTCGCTCCACCACGAGGGGGGCGCGCTCGGCTTCTATCAGGCAGGTGATTCGGTTGTGCGCGTCGCTCATCTGCTCGATGGCGACCCCTGCCTCGTACAGCACTTCCGCGATTTTGGCGAACACGCCGTGCAGCTCGCGCATGTTCTGAGCGAAGATAGAGACCATCACGCGGCGCGGCTTGAGGGCGACACGGAACCCGCCCGACTCCAGAATTGCGCACGCACGCGCGGCATGCTCGGAAGCGACGCCAAAGCTCAGCCCATGGCGCTGCAACTTAATGAGAAAGAGGGGGATTTCCGCCTCACGCATCAGGTTTAGTATCTGTTGCCGTTGCGCCGTGAGGTTGTCGGGATGGGGCGCACGCACAAACAAATAGGTTGCCTCAGCAGAAACGGTAATCGCGCTGACGCCCCGATCGCGCTCGAAGCTCACGCGCTCACCCTGAACAATCGCCCAGCCTTCGTGCATTTCGAGGGGAAGTATACCTGAGCAGGTACAATTCCCTCCGATGCCCACGCAACGCCTCAAAGTTAAAGGCATGACCTGCGCGGCGTGTGTGCGCCGTGTCGAGAAAGTGTTGCAGCGCACACCCGGCGTGCAGCACGCCACCGTGAACCTCGCTACGGAGACCGCCGAAATCGAGCTTG
>JAOAFW010000084.1 GCA_026416065.1 Fimbriimonadales bacterium | reverse complement strand
GCATGTGGACAAGGTGCGCATCAACCCCGGACTGTTTGTGTTCCGCAAGCCCGATCCGAACCGGTTGGACTACAGCCCCGCTGAGGTTCAGCAGGAGTTGGAAGCCATTGAGCAGGCGTTCCTGCCCGTGATTCAAGCCTGTAAGGAGCGCGGGCTGGCAATGCGCATCGGCGTCAATCACGGCAGCCTCTCGGAGCGAATCAAAGTGATGTATGGCGACTCGCCCGTCGGGATGGTCGAGTCGGCGATGGAGTATCTCAAAATCTGCGAGGCGCACGGGTTCAAGAACCTCGTCATCTCGCTCAAAGCCAGTCGCGTGCCGATTATGCTCTCGGCCAACCGCCTGATGGTCAAACGCATGGAAGAAGAAGAGATGGACTATCCGTTGCATCTGGGCGTGACGGAGGCAGGCGACGGGATGTACGCGCGTATCAAGAGCGCGATTGGAATCGGAACCCTGCTGGCGGAGGGCATCGGCGACACGATTCGCGTCTCGCTGGCGGAAGACCCCCTCAACGAAATCGAAGTCTGCTACGACATCCTGCAAGCATTGGGGCTGCGCAAGACGAAGGTGGAGTATATCGCCTGTCCGTCCTGTGGGCGCACGAAGTTCGACCTGCCGACCGTGCTGAACCAGGTGCGCGACGCCACCAAGCACTTGGTGGGGCTGGATATCGCGGTGATGGGCTGCATTGTCAACGGTCCGGGCGAGATGGCGGACGCCGACTACGGCTACGTAGGACGCGGCGGCGGCAAGATTGCACTTTATCGCAAGGGAGAAATCGTGAAAAACGACATCCCCGCCGAACGCGGCGTGGAGGAGCTCATCGCGCTGCTCAAAGCCGACGGCGTGTGGCGCGACCCTGAGTGAGGTACAATACCCCCACTATGCGCAAGTTCTGGCTGTGCGTCGCGCTTGCGACGCTTGGGATAAGTGTCATCGCCGACCCTGCGCTGCCCCGAACGAACGCCCGCGACCTGCAGCAGCGCATCAATCGTAGCAAGGGTAAGGTGGTTCTCGTCAACTTCTGGGCAACCTGGTGCGGTCCCTGTATGGAAGAGTTGCCCGATTTGGCGCGATTCTATCAGAACTACCGACAGCGAGGCGTGACAATGATTGGCGTCTCCTTTGACGATGTTGAGACGGCTGATAAGACCGTGCCGCCCGTAATCCGCAAGCATCGGGTGCGCTACCCGATTGTGATTTTGGGAGAAAATTACGACCAGTTTGCGGATCAGTTCGACAAGGCGTGGCGGGGTGAGATCCCGCGTTTTTATCTCTACGACCGACAGGGTAAGCGTGTGAAGGCGTGGTCGGGTAAAACCGATTACGCTACGCTGGAACGCGAAATAAAAGCGTTGCTGAACAAAAAGTGAGTACACGGCAGCTGCCCTTCCACAAGATGGAGGGCGTCGGCAACGATTTCGTGCTGATTGAGGCGGACGCAGCGCATGGGTTGAACCTCAGCGAGCTGGCGCAGCGGCTGTGTTGTCGCCCGTTTGGGATCGGCGCAGACGGCTTGCTGGTCGTGGGGCGCGGTGAACGCGCTCCCGTGCGCATGCGGATGTTCAACCCTGACGGCACGGAGGATTTCTGCGGCAACGGGTTGCGCTGCGCCGCGCGCTTTGCATATGAGCAGGGCTATGTGAATACGCCCGAGTTCACCATTGAGACGCTGGGCGGACAGATTGTTCCCGTTCAGCTTCACCTTTATGGTGGAATCGTAGGGCAGATTACGACTCAGTTACCTCCGCCCCGCTTCCACCCGCGCGCCATCCCTGCGCTTGTGGATGGCGAGGTGATCGAAGACTTCCCCCTCACGATTGCCGGACATCCCTTACGTCTTTCGAGCATCAACACTGGCACGACACATACGGTCATCTTCTGCGACTCCCTGCCTGATGACGCGCTGTTTCTGGAAGTCAGCCCGCGTCTTGAGACGCATCCGATGTTTCCCGAGCGTACCAGCGTGTTGTGGGCGGTTGTGGTGTCGCGCAGTGAGGTGCGTGTGCGTATCTGGGAGCGTGGCGTGGGCGAGACGCTGGGCTGTGGCAGCGGCGCGGCGGCGGTCGGCGTATTGGCTTATCGGGCTGGCTGGACGGAACGCATCGTCCGAATTGCCTCGAAAGGGGGTATGCTCACCGTGGACTATCGAGAGGACGGCGTTCTGCTCACGGGTGAGTCGAACAAGCTGTTTGAGGGGGTTTTCTACCTCGAATAAAAAGGAGGGAAGCCAGCCTTGCCTCCCTCCCTCTCGCACTCCAAGGGCTGATTACCGCCCCTCGCCAGTTGTGCCGCCTTCGGTCGTACCGGTACCGCTGGTTTCGCCGGTCGCACCGGTCGCGCCGCCGCCCTGCTCGCCAGGCGTAGCGGGCTGAGGCGTCTCGGTGGCGGTACCCGTTGCAGGGGTAGTGCCAGTTTCACCGCCGCCGCCCTGTTCCTGCGAACCGCACGCGCTCAACGCCAGCGACGCGGTCAGCGCCAACAGCGACAGGCCGAACAGAATCCACTTCTTCATGTTAACCTCCTCTAAGTGTGATGTGCGCCAGAATGCGCTGGGCAATATTATACCCAGCGATTCAGGCAAAGTCAAGTAAAATGATTAGAACGTGGGCACATTCGGCTGCTGCATCTGCTGACCCTGTTGCGCCTGGCCGGGCTGACCTGGTGTAGGCGGGGTTGCAGGCGGCATCGTCGTTGGTCCTGAGACTGAGGGGGCGGGGGGAGCAGGCTCAGGGCGATTAAACACCCAGTATCCAATCCCTGCAACGATGACCAGCAGCGCCACAACAATTGCAATCGCAACCGACGTTGGGATTTCTTTTTTCATCATTTCCCTCCCTAAAGTAGAGAAGGGCGGCGATACTCATCGCCGCCCAAACGATTTGTTTAGAGGCTAAAGTCGTAGTCTGGTCGGAACAACCACGCGTTGCAGCCGTCCCACCAGTAGAAGCCCGGGTAGCCGTTGCTGTCGTAGCCGGTGTAGGGGTCGACGCGCCAGTCGGTGTTCGCCGGAGCGATCTGGGCACCCAGTCGGCGCCACTTCGCGCTGCCGTCCGCGTGGGCAAAGAGCGCACCGTTGGAGTGAATCCACATCGGACCGTCCAGTACGAACATCGCACTCGTCGGGTAAGCGTTGCCCGGGTTGCCGAAGGTGCAGCTGAAGTAGCGGCAGGGGCGCGTGCCTCCCTGATCACAGCGCAGCGCCGGGTTCGTCAGTGCGAAGCCGTCCACGCTGGACTTACCGCGTCCCTCCCACAGCAGCGGGAGTCGCGCAGGGTTGGTAATCTGCGCCTGGCTGTAGGCATGCAGCAAGCCGTTGTAGGTGTAAGCTACTTTCGCCGTACGGGTCGCTGCGGCATCATAGTTGACGCCACTCAAACGCTTCGGCGGGCACGAAGGACACTCATACAGCCCGTAGTTCTTCACATACGGCTGGATAGAGTTCGACCAGTGCACCTGAAAGACTGTCCACGCAGGACCCGGGTTCGGATAGCGCCAGTTGAAAGGCACATCGTGATAGTAGTTCCAGTACCACTGGTTATTCAGCAGACCGAAGCCCATTGGGAAAGTCTCATCATAGTCATTGATGTACATCATAAATGCAAGCGCGCTCTGCTTCGTGTTACTCGTACAGGTTGTCTGACGCGCTTTATCACGCGCCTGCGCAAACACGGGGAACAGGATCGCCGCCAGAATGGCGATGATCGCGATAACGACCAGCAACTCGATCAGTGTAAAGCCCTTCCGTCTGTACATATCGATAAACCTCCTATAAGCGAGGAAGAGAACCAGTCTAAGACTGTTTCTCAATTATACCCCGCTTTAGACTAAAAATACAAGTCTTAGGTTCCCCGCAAGCCGCTGCTTTCCTGCTGCTGAAACAAAAACGCGGGGGAAAATTCCCCCGCGTGGTCGTTTCCGTCTTTAAGACTGCTTACTTCGGGACAACATTCCGCGCCTGCAGACCCTTGGGACCTTGCACGACTTCGAACTCTACGGACTGCCCTTCGTACAGCGTCCTGTGCCCCTGCATGGTAATCGCAGAGTGATGCACAAAGACTTCACGACCGTCGTCCGCTACGATAAACCCGTAGCCCTTCTGGTCGTTAAACCATTTGACTTTACCCGTGTCCATACTAACCTCCTTCCGGGACTGTGTGGACGGGTGAACCACA
>JAOAFW010000002.1 GCA_026416065.1 Fimbriimonadales bacterium | reverse complement strand
CTCGGACTTTTGCACGGCGGTATTGGCGCGGGCGGAGGCTGTAGTGCTTTCCGCCACGACGATAGTAAGCAAATCGCCCACGCGACGGGCTTTGAAATCCTCGAAGAGGCTAACGGATTTGTCGTTCCAGAGGGAGCCTGTGGCTTGAGTATCTCGCTCAAGTGCAGGTTCATCGGTGGCTTGGACAGTCGTGTCCAAGCGCGGCACGGACAAGGCTGTCAGTGGTACGATGGGCGCACGGACACGACTGTCCGTGCCACAGGGGGGCGACGGCGGGGACGCCGTCGTACCAAGCAGGCAGATGAGCATCAAAATTGTCATAACCGCACCTCCACCACGCCCGATTCCACAATCTGGGCGCGGATTGTCTTCTGAGTATCCGGGATGTAAATCGGGATTATTTCGTCTACTGCGCCTGTGGCTCGGGCGACGCCGCGTACCTCCAGCACGACGCCGCCGCTCAGCACGCGCACCTGTACGCCCTCACCCGAACGCACGGCAATCTGACGCGCTTTCTGAGGGGCTTTGAAGCGCAGCAGATACTTCGTGCGGGGCTGACCCTCCACCAGTGCAGTGATTTCCATCGTTGCAGAGCCAGACGCTACGCGTGGTGCGCCTTCCAGGCGAAACTCCACTGCGCCGCTGGGCAGAGAAACAGGCGCGGGTGGGGTCTCCAGCGTCCACTCACTTGCCGACTCGCCTACAACAGCTCTTAGCTGGGCACGGGCGAACTGTTCCAGTTGCGAGGCGTCCAGAATCTGCGCCGTGCGTGTAAGGCGCACGGTGTCGGGCATTTCAATTCGTATCGCGCCGAGCTCAATCTTGTGTTGGCGCAGGCGCGTTAGAAGTTGCTGTTTTGTGAACGTGCGTGTTTGCCCCGCCAGCGGCGATGCGCCCAGCTCAATCTGCGCCAGTTGCTCGCGCACGGTAGAGTCTTCTGTCTCGATTGTGGCGATGTCTCCCAGACGGAAGCGTGGGGCGTTGACCGTTGCTTCGGCAGGGATGCGAATCGTGGCTTGAGCAGTCTTATCTAAGCGCGAATCGGGCAGGTATAGCCCTACCCGTGCTGTTATTTCAGCACTCCCTACGTAGACAGGATTGTCCACGCGACGCAGGCGGACGACCTCTGCAGGGATAAGACTACCTGTGCTACCGAAGCGCTGCTCCTCCATAAGCCGCGCCGACACCATCCATAGCAACCCGAACATCAGCACGGCTCTCATTACGCCCCGATTATCGGCAACGAAACTCGTATTTTTGAGAGTCCAGTTTGCTAAATCGCTTGCCGATAATCGCAACGACGGTGGAGTCGCATGGACGCGCGGCTGGTGAGAAGGGCAAACCAGGAGGTGAGACACGATGATTGGCGGCAACTTGAGCGGTATCAACTTTGCGGGCTTAGCGACGGGGATCGACACCGAGTCGATTATCCAGAAGCTAACGGAACTGCAAACGCGCCCGATGCAGCGGCTGATGGTGCGCAAGTCGCAGCTCCAAAGTCGCATGAACGCCTTCGATCAGTTTCGGGGGCTGGTGAATAATCTCGCGTCCGCAGCGGGCGCGCTGTCTGTCAACAGCGCGTTCAAGTCGGTGCGCGGCACATCCAGCGATACGAACGTCGCCACCATCACCTCCTCTAC
>JAOAFW010000340.1 GCA_026416065.1 Fimbriimonadales bacterium | reverse complement strand
GGGTGGAAGCCCTCCTCGAACGCGCGCACCTTCTCGACGGGGATGTCGTCCAGGTAGCCCTGCGTGCCCGCGAAGATAATCATCACCTGCTCCTCGACGGGCATCGGTACGAACTGCGGCTGTTTCAACACCTCTTGCAGGCGCAAGCCGCGCGCGAGCTGCAGCTGCGTGGCGCGGTCTAAGTCCGAAGCGAACTGCGCGAACGCCTGCACCTCGCGGAACTGCGCCATGTCCAGACGCAGGCGTCCGGCGACTTGCTTCATAGCGCGAATCTGCGCGTCGCCGCCCACGCGGCTCACCGAGATACCCACGTTAATCGCGGGGCGGATACCGGCGTAGAACAAGCTCGGCTCCAGATAAATCTGCCCGTCGGTGATGGAGATAACGTTCGTGGGGATGTACGCCGACACATCGCCTGCCTGCGTTTCGATGATGGGCAGAGCGGTCAGCGAGCCACCGCCGCGCTCGTCGGACATCTTCGCAGCGCGTTCCAGCAGGCGCGAGTGCAAATAGAACACATCGCCGGGGTATGCCTCGCGTCCGGGTGGACGGCGTAGCAGCAGCGACACGGCGCGATACGCCTGCGCGTGCTTGGACAGGTCATCGTACACCACCAGCGCGTGCATGCCGTTGTCGCGGAAGTATTCACCCATTGCGCAGCCCGTGTAGGGCGCGAGGTACTGCAAACTGTTCGGGTCGCTGGCGGCCGCCACCACCACGATGGAGTATTCCATCGCGCCGTAGCGCTCCAGCGTGTCCACAAAGCGCGCCACCGCCGCCATCTTCTGACCAATCGCCACATAGATGCAATACACGGGCGAATCGGTCTGGTGGGTCTGCTTCTGATTGATGAAGGTGTCCATCACGATGGCGGTCTTGCCTGTCGAGCGGTCGCCAATAATCAGCTCACGCTGTCCGCGCCCGATGGGAATCATCGCGTCGATGGCTTTGATGCCCGTTTGCAAGGGTTCCTTCACGGGCTGGCGGGTAATCACGCCGGGCGCGATGACCTCAATACGGCGGTACTCTTCGGCGACGATGGGACCTTTGCCGTCGAGCGGCCGCCCGAGCGCGTCCACCACGCGCCCCAACAGCGCTTTGCCGACGGGTACCTCCGCGATGCGCCCTGTGCGCTTAACCGGGTCGCCCTCTTTGAGTTCCTCGTCGGAGCCTAACACGATGACGCCGATGCTGTCCTCCTCGAGGTTCAACACCATGCCCATCACTTCGTGGGGGAACTCCAGTAGCTCACCCATCTGCGCGTCGGGCAACCCGTACACGCGCGCGATGCCGTCGCCCACTTGCAAAATCGTGCCAACACTCTCCGCGACGGGCTTGCCATCAGCGGTCTCTATTTCTTTCGCTAAGATGCTCGTAATCTCTTCGGGTCGGATAGCCATAATTGCACCTCACTTCACTCTGTGCTGGCGACGCGCGCCCCGCGCCGCTCGATTTCGAGGGTGATGTGGTCGCGCAGGCGGTCTAACGCTCCGCGCAGGGTTCCGTCAATCTGGTAGTCGCCCATCTGCACGCGCACGCCACCAATCAATTCGGGGTTCACCTCGAAGGTCGGAATAATCGTTTTGCCCGTGCTTTGCTGCAGCTTCTGCACGAGTGCGTTTTGCTCAGCTTCGGTGAGCGGTGTTGCCGACTCAATGATGGCACGGGCGATACCCTGATGCGCCTCCTGCAGTTTTTGGAACTCCTCGCAGACCGCCTCGAAGAACTTCTCACGTCGTTTTTCGACGAGCAGCTCCAACAGGCGCAGCGTTTGGGGCTGAACCTGTGTGCGGAACGCTTCACGCAGTCGCTCGACTTTGCGGTCGCGCGGGATGAGCGGGCTGTAGAAGAAGGCGCGCAGCTCGTCAGACTGCTCCATCAGGGCGCGCAGCGACGCCAAATCGTCGGCAGTCTGCTGCAGCTGTCCCTGCTTCAACGCGACCTCGAACAGTGCACGAGCGTACCGTCGCGCGACGCGGATATCGACGACCATTTAGCGCACCTCCGCCGTTTGAATAAACTCTT
>JAOAFW010000256.1 GCA_026416065.1 Fimbriimonadales bacterium | reverse complement strand
CGCCAAGCCCCACGCTCAGCGCTACAACAACCTTCACGCCCCACTGCTTCAGTGTGTGTCGCATCGCTTTACCTCCATCACCCAGATTCATCGTACCAACGCGCGGTACACCCGTATTATACGCCGTTTTTTCGACTCCTGCCACTGCAAGGGCAGTCTATCCCCAACTCCAAGAGAACTCCACGCGAAGCGCGTAGAACTCTACATCGAGCGCGTAGAACTCTACGCGAAGCGCGTAGAACTCTCCCGCAATAAGAGGAAGTCGCTGGGCGAGCGCGAACCAATCCTGTGCAGGGAGGAACTGAATATGGCAGTAGACTTCATCAAGCGGCGCGACCGCGAGTTTGAAGCGCAGCTGGGGCAGTTCCTGGCGAACCTTGAACCCATCAAAACCGCGCTCGGACTGCCCGCCAACTGCAGGCAAACCTGAACTTTAGCAGCCCAGCCCTCCTACAACATCAACGCCTGCGCGAAGCGCTCCATCCCTTCACGGGCGCGCTGGAGCTTGAGCTGACGGCGCAACTCGCGGTCTTTGGGCGCGTCGTCGGGGTCGGGCAGCAGCCCCCAGTTCGCGTTCATCGGCGGGAAGTCCTTGTGTTCGTAGCTGCTGATGTAGTGCAGCAGCGAGCCGATGACCGTTTCACGCGGGGGCGTGACGGCAGGCTTGCCTAACGCCAATCGCGCGGCGTTCAGCCCCGCGATAATACCCGACGCCGCCGACTCGATGTAGCCCTCCACGCCCACTATCTGCCCCGCAAAGAACAGCCTGCCATCCTCGCAGAACTGGAGCGTGCGTTGCAGCAGGCGCGGCGAGTCCAAATAGGTGTTGCGATGCACCACGCCGTAGCGCACGAACTCGGCGTTCTCTAAGCCGGGCACAAGGCGGAACACGCGCTTCTGCTCGCCCCACTTCATGCGCGTCTGGCATGCCACGAGGCTATATAGCGTGCGCTCGTTGTTCTCTGGGCGCAGCTGCAGCACGGCGTAGGGACGCTTACCCGTGCGCGGGTCAGTCAGTCCGACGGGCTTGAGCGGTCCGAAGCGCAGCGTGTCCTTGCCCCGCGCGACGAGTTCCTCCAACGGCACGCAGCCCTCGAAGAAGCGGGCGTCTTCAAACTCGTGCAGGGGCGTCAGCTCTGCCTCGCGGATTGCCTGCCAGAAACGTTCGTACTCCTCTTTGGTGAACGGGCAGTTGATGTACGCGGGGTCGCCCTTGTCGCGCCGGCTGCCAAAGAACACTTTATCGTAGTCAATCGTGCTGGCGTCCACGATGGGCGACACCGCGTCGTAAAAATAGAGGTGCTGTTTACCGGTGATGCGGGCAATCTCGTTGGCAAGCGCGTCGGAAGTGAGCGGTCCCGTGGCGATAATCAGGGGGCGGTCTGGGGGAATCTCCGTGACTTCCTCGCGTATGACTTCAATCAGGGGGTGGAGCTCAATCCGCGCGGTGATGGCTTGCGCGAACGGTTCACGGTCGACGGCTAACGCCTCGCCTGCAGGCACGGCGAACTCGCGTGCGGTGGGAATCACCAGCGAGCCGAGCCGCTCCATCTCCCACTTGAGCTGTCCCGATGGGGTAGTGGGCAGTAGCGACTTGAACGAGTTGGAGCAAACTAACTCGGCGAGCCAGCCCGTTTTATGAGCGGGGGTACTGCGCTTGGGGCGCATTTCGTAGAGATGTACCGACACTCCGAGCCGAGCAGCAGCCCATGCGGCTTCCACGCCTGCAAAGCCGCCGCCGATAATCGTTACGCGCGGCATACTAAAGGAAGTATACCTGAACCAGGGTAGGTAAGTTCCCTTATGGGGGCGTTTGGCATCACGCTGCGGGATGGATTGGGCTTGTTGCGGGGGCTTTTATGGGGGTCTGAAACTCGGCATCCTGCGTTGTCTAAAACAGGTACAATACCTTTTGTGGGGAGGCGTATGAGCGTCAACGGTAAAACCGATATTAGTGCGCATGTGGAGCAGCTCACGCGCGAGGCGATGGGCTTGTTTGAGCAGGGTCAGCTGGAGGAGGCGCTTCTGGCGTGTGAAGGTGCGCTCACGCTGGACGAGAAGTATGCGCCCGCGCTCTCGCTCAAGGGACTAATTCACGAACGGCGTGGGCAGATTAGCGAGGCCATCGCCGCTTACGAGCGCGTGCAAGCTCTCAATCCCTTGAGTGTGGCGGAACGTGCCCGTCTTGAGGCGCTACGCCGCCAACAGTCCCGCCCCACAGCCCGCCCCGCGCCCAGTCGACCGCTATGGCTGGAGACCCTGCCTTCCGTGCTGGCATTTCTGGGTGCAGGGCTCATTTTACTATTGGGACTGGCGATGGTGTTGCGCTGGAGTGTGCCTGCCTCTCCGTCGGAGCCGACCCGTGTCGTTTCGTCTCCAGAGCTCGTTGAGCCACGCTCCACGCCGCAGCCTGCTATACCGCCGCCTGCAGAATCCCCCTCACGAACCACATCCCCTCAGGCAGTGGTGCCTCCTGTGATGGTGGACCCCTCGCGTGTAGCGCTCGCGCCCGCTGAAACACCGCCCCCACCCCGTGGCGAAATTCCTACGCTGCCCGCACCCGAAAGCAATGCAAAAGCCGAAACCAGACCGCAAACGCCCCCCTCATCCCAAAAGCCTGCTGCCAACAGCGAAGTAATGCCTGATGTGAAGGTCGAGGAGACCCAGCGCGGAGTCTACGAAATCCGCGTGCAGCGGGTGGGCGAAGGGCAGGGCGGGAATCGCACCCCTAATCGCACCTCAAGTGATGCCCTGACACAAGCGCAAAACTATCAACGGGCAGGCAACTATCGCGAAGCGATCCAGGCATACTTGCAGGCATTACCAAACGCGACGAATCCCGGCGAAGTGCATCAGCAGATCGCTACCTGCTACCTGCGCCTGAGCGATAAAGTTAACGCGCGTGCTCACTTCCAGCAAGCCATCGCTGAATACGAACGACAGATTCAGGCGGGGCGCGATATCGAGACTGCACGACAGGGCATCGCCGCCTGCCAGAACGGATTGATGCTATGCAACGAATAGCGATCGGGATACTGGCAACATGGCTGTTGATGACAGTTGGGCACGCTCAACCCAAGCTGCTTGTCTTCGTCGACCCCGCGCCGCCCGTTCAGCACAACAATCAGCCCTATGACCCAAACATCGATATTAAGCCGTATCTGTTGCCGTATCTGGACGAGTTGCGCAAACTGCAGGTGGACTGGTATAGTCCCGACCATCCCGTTATTCAGCAGTTCGCCCAGCGTCGCGACCTGAGTCCAGAGCAGCTGAAAACCCCGACCCCGACGCTTCGCGGGCAGTTGGCGCGCGCGTGGGGCGCCGCCTATGTGATGACCGTCCGCTGTACACGCCCGCCCGAAAAAATGCAGTATGAATATCGGATCCTCGTGTGGGAACTGGGAAAACGCGCACCGGTATGGGAAGCAGAGGGATTTCAGCAATTAGCCACAGGC
>JAOAFW010000246.1 GCA_026416065.1 Fimbriimonadales bacterium | reverse complement strand
GTGGTTCTCGCGCTCATCACACTGGGGCTGCTTGCGTCGTTGGGCGTCGGCGTGAAACCGATTTTCGTGCAGTATGTGTTGCTCAAGCTGCTGGGCATCGGCTGGCTTTGTGCGATGGTGATTGCGCTCTCGCTCTATCTCACCCCCGCCGCGAATGTCACGCTCTCGCTGATTCTGGCATTCGGTTCGGGCGTGTTCAACCGCCTGCTGCTGATGGCGCACTGGGAGCATGACCTGAGCGCGCTGTGGCTGAACCTGCTCTACGGCGTGTTGCCCCACTACGACTACTTTGATATGAGCAAGAAGGTGGTGTTCGACTGGGGCTTAGCGCCGTGGTGGGTGCTGGGCGCGATGGCAGGCTATGCGGTAATCAGCGGCGCGGCGTGGCTGCTGATTGGCTGGCTGCGCTTCCGCAAGCAGACGATAGGATAGGAGATACCGTCGGGGCGCGTCCACAACGCGCCCCTACCCACTAACACCCACTGCCGAAGTTGAACAACACCTCCAGCAAGTCCGCGTCGTCCACGATGCCGTCGCCGTTCACATCCGCAGGGTTGCTGCCTGATTGCCCAAACGCAAACAACACCGACAGCAGGT
This sequence comes from Fimbriimonadales bacterium, assembly GCA_026416065.1. GTDB lineage: Bacteria > Armatimonadota > Fimbriimonadia > Fimbriimonadales > GBS-DC > GBS-DC. The sequence continues at coordinate 1,660 of JAOAFW010000246.1, read as the reverse complement.
CAGCGTCGTCCACGCAGCCGTTGCCGTCCACATCGCCTGTGCGACGCGTGTCCAACAAAAACGCCTCCTGCCGCCCCGTCGCCGCGTTCAAACCCGTGCCCACAATAAACCGCCCGTTGCGACTCATCCCATACGCCACCCGCAAGCGCGAGCCGTTGCTCAGCAAGGACGCATAAGTCACATTCAGGTCTTCCACTTGCGTGGCGGCGGTGCTGATGCGCCAGCGCACGGCACGGTTCTCACCGCTCGGCGTGCTGCAGAAGCCCACAATCGTATCGGCGTTCACATCCCACGCGAACCCCCGCTGCCCCCCCAGCGTTGCCAGTGGCTCCACCTGCCAGTTGCGGGCAGCGCGCCACATCGCAGGACGATAGTTGTTGCCTACCGCAAGCCAAATGTCAGCAATCTCTCCAGACATCCCAACCGCAACGTCTCCGTCAGGCGAGAGGTTCACTGCAAGCGTGTACGGGTCGCTGCTGAAGGGAGCCAGTATTACCTCGCTTTGGATGTTCAGCTGATCGTTCAACCTCCAGATGCGCCCGCGCGTGCCATCAAAACGCACCGCTGTTCGAACATCGTCCGATAAATCACGCATTTCGCCAGCGAGATTAGAGTAAGTACGTAGTAAGCGCGGTGGGTTGGATGCCGTGTCCCAGATGGCAGGACCATAGTACTTCACAGCACCACACGCACGCGAGCCATCGGGGGTGATATTGATTGCCCAGTGCGTGGTTCCACTGGGAGCGGGCAAAATCTGCGTCCCGCCTGCAGGCGTCCATAGAAAGGCAAACGAGGTGTTGCTGGCTCCGTACCGATTGGTGTCGCCCACGATTTTGCCGCCGTCTGGAGTCATTCCGAACGGCGCGCCGCCGTTGTTGCTGAGGCGCACAACGGTGTTGGTGCGCAGGTTCCAGAGAAACGCATCGGCTGCCGATGAGTTCGTAAGCATGTTGCCTGTTCGTCCTGCCACGAGGGTTCCGTCGTCGCTCACGCGCATCGCGATGCTTTCTGAGCCTTCGGGAACGCCCAGCCACACCAAGCGCTGCGCGTCGCTGCTTGTCCACACACTGAGCAACACGCTCAGCATCACAAACGCCCGAGAACCTATCTGCTTGAGTGTCTCTCGCATCATCGTTCAACTCCTCCGCTCGATGAATGTGCGCGCCGCTTTACGGCATAGTCCAATTATAGCCCGTTTTTGCGTTGCTTGCCCAACTGAATTCCTCGTATTCGGCACAGAACTCTTCAGTTGGTCTGCATCGTCCGTAGTGCGCGGAATACTCTCAGCGATGAATGTGACTACACGCCCTGCTCTGCGCGAGTCAGTCTGGCAAGCCCCTGACTGCTTGAGCGGCGAGCCGTCTTCCCGCCCTTCGAAAGTCGCCCCCCAACCCAAGGCAAAAGATACTAACGCGCATTTGAAGCCCTACTGGGGCAGTTTCTGGCAAACCTCGCACCTGTCGCAACTGCGCTGGGCAGTTAGCGCAATCCCTTCTCCTTGAGCACCGCATCTACCCACTCCGCATCCGCCTCCGACAGCGCGGGCTTTGGCGACTGACGATAGTCAATCAACAGGTGATACCGTCCTTGCTCATACACTTTGTCCACCAACGCCTGCAAGTCCAGCGGCGCATCCGCATCCGTAGGACGCAACGGAATG
>JAOAFW010000232.1 GCA_026416065.1 Fimbriimonadales bacterium | reverse complement strand
GTGAACTTGCAGTAGTTGTATTCATCAATCGCCTTGAGAGCGCATATGGGAAGTATCGCTCTCAGTTTTCCTCAGCTGTGAACCTGTCAAGGCGAATAAATTCGCGCCCATACAGCTGCAAAACCCGCCTTCGCGGGTTTTCCTAACCCCGCGTAGGCGGGGTTTTTCGATTGCGTGGGCGCGAATTTATTCGCTTGGAGACAGACGCAAGCGTGTTGCGCATTCGTGGAAACTTCAAGCGATACAGTTTGTCAGCGCGACGCCGACGCTACGCGCGCTCTGCGCAGCGTCGGTGTCCCTGCCGACGATTGCACCACTTGAAACCCCGATTGGTAATTAGTCTGATTGTACTAGCCCTCAACCCCAGCCCCTCTCCCGCACTGCGGGAGAGGGAAGTCAAGTTCCTGTAAGGGTACATTGCATTACCTCAATTCGTGCATAAGGGGTACAGTTTTGCGGCGGGGGCGCGTCTTTCCACCTCACCCCCCAGCCCCCTCTCCGTAAACGGAGAGGGGGAGCGGCGTGCGTGGACGGGGCGGGCATTCCCCCCTCTCCGTTTACGGAGAGGGGGGTAAGGGGGGTGAGGCAGAACAGGGCGCGGGAAAATTGTGACAGCCCGCACCCGATTTGAACCCACCCTGTGTACCCTTATCAGGAGTCAAGTTCCCCCTCTCCCACGGCGTGGGAGAGGGGGCAAGGGGGTGAGGGCAATAAGGTTCTCTACATCCTACGGCTCGCGTACAATCCCCAGAAACAGAATCGTGTTCGCGGGCTGATGCACAATCGCGAACATAAAGGGACGGTCAGCAATCACCTGAAACTCTTTGAGATCGAAGCTCATCGTATACATCATTCCCGTTGCAGCGGCGGCTTTCGTGCCTTCCTCGTCGGCTTCTACAGTGGCTTTCTGGCGCACGAGATGCAGCCACACTTGCCCCTTTGGCTCGGCAAGTCGGCTGAAGTCGGCGCGGTTGGGGGCGAAGGCGATGCCCATCCCCAGAGCGGTCAACGCTTTGTTCAGGTCGTACTCGCTCTCGATTTTGAAGCGGGGCATCTGCACAGTACCGCGCGTGAGCTGGAAGCCCTGAATCCACTTCGACCAGTTTTGGGGGGTGAACTGCTCGCGTAGTTGCGCCACAGTGCGCCCCTCATCGGGCAGGAACAGGTAGAAGCGATATTCGCCTTCGCCATACGGCAGCGCAACCGCCTGAAAGCCCTCGCCCTTGTAGTAAGGCAGCTCTTCCTTGAGGCTCATCATCGGAACCTGCTTCTCCTTCCCGTTTTGCAGACGGAACGGCGCGTCGTGGGTTGCCTCTTTGGGGAAGCGGTGTTGCCACTTGCCCTCAAAGTAGAGCGCGTTGACCATGACCATCGCTACTGGCACCTCGATGGCGAAGTCGCGGGGCGTGAAGAGCTGGGAGATTAGCCCCTGCGTCTGCTCGCTCGTCCAGCGGTTGATGGCGTCAGCGGCTTTTGCGGGCTTCTTGAAGTCGAGGGTATCGATGTGCGCGTCATAGTGGTCTTGCATCGTTTTCAGGTACTCCGGTTTCGCTTTGAAGTCGTTCGCCAGCCACAGCCCGTTGGCGTTGTGGATGCTCACGGCGTCGCTTGGTTGGAGCAGTCGGGTCAGCTCACTCATCTGCTTGTTGAAGGCGTCGAGGTTCACTTGCGAATAGCCCAGCGTCTGGGCAATCGCGTCGTAGGTGTCGCCTGCTGCGCCGTTCAGCGCGGTGGCAAGCGCGGTGGTCAGCGAGAGGGGCGAGAAACAGAGGTTCTGGTCGGAATCATCAAGTTGCTGGAGCAGTTTGAACGCAAAAGTGAGGTTGGCTTTCTGGGCTTCAGGCTGTACCTGCACAGGTTCGCTTGAGTGTCGCTCAGTTTCCTCACGGACGCCGCAGCCCGTCATCGTCAGCGCCGCATAGGTTGCCAGTATCACGAAACACCACATCGGCTTACCTCCCTGTTTATATATACGGCGTTTTGTGTAAACCCGTTACACCCGTGATGGCAGATTAATCATACGGGTGAGGCGAACTCCCTCGACGGGTACAATTCCCACACTATGCAGCTGGAATACTTCTATCGCGCGCATCGTTCCAGTCCGCGAATTCGGGAGCCGGAACCGAGTTTGAATCAGTTAGGTGGCACATTCTGGGTCTATCTACACAATGCTTCACGCGAATCCCGCGCCGTAAGCTCGATTGTGCTCAACGGGCGCGATGTTGAGACGATACGACCAAGCAAGGGACTGAACTGGTATCGCCTCACCTACGAACTCATTCCCCCACGTACAACAGCGATATTGATTTTGAACTTCCAGCGGGAGATGTTAGTTAATCCCCCGATTGATCTGGTTGTGCGTTTCGGCGACGGCACGGAGGCTACGGCGAAGTTGGAGCCGAAATCGAGCCCTGCCGCTCTGGCGAGTGCGTGGCTGGAGGGACGCCAGTTGACCGTCGTCGTGCGGAACGATGACCCGGCGCGTCCTGTGCAAGTGGACCGACTACTGGTGAACGGGCAAAGCACGCGGTTTCGCGCTCTCGCGCCCGAAACGGAGCCGAATGGCGGGTTGAACTTCCTGAAGGCGACGCTACCACGCACGCCTGAATCCCACAGGAGCCTGCCACTGCAAGTATCTGTTCGGGTCGGCGGACAAGAATGGATGCTGGGCGGCGCGGTACGCCCGCTGCAACGCTTCTTCCCGCTGGGGACGTGGCGCACCCGTGTTTGGGAGCGTGACGCCGAGCGCGCCGCTTGGCGCGAACGCGGGTTCGATACCTTCGTGTTCGACGGGGGTGAAGCACTGACCGAGACCGAGCGACGTACCTTCACCGAAATCTGCCCGCGTGAGGGCGTCAAAGCGTTGCCTTTCTGTGGCTTCCCGCGCCCCGCTACCGCGTTCATCGAGCGCAACCGCGAGAACCCGCATATCATCGCGTATATGATTAAGGATGAACCCGACTGGAGCGACCCGGCGCAGTATGAGGGCTGGCATATCCCTGCCTTGTGTGAGCGCGTGGCAAAGGTGTTCCGCGACCGCGAGGGGATACCGCCTGTGTATCTAAACCTTGCCCGCTCGCGTCGGTTCGGCGAGTTTGCGGAAATCCCTGACATCGCTTGCTATGACGCTTATCGCGTGGGCGCGCCGATGGCGGACGAGACACCCCCCAATGAATGGGCGGGGCTACTGGAACTTGCCGCCACCTACACAGAAGACCTGCGCTTCAACTGTGAACCGCTGCCGTTCTGGGTCTGGGCGCAGGGCGCGCACATGTGGGATGAGCGCGTGTGGATTGGCGGCTCGCTCGGACGCGCCTGCCCCACGCCCGAAGAGATTCGCGTGCAACTCTGGCTGCAACTCAGCCGCGGCGCGAAGGGTGTGCTGTGGTTCATCGGCTTCGACGAGAACGAGTTCCGACGCTACTATATGGAGGCGAAGGACATCCCCGCGCTACGCGCGTTGCCCGAAGCCGAGCGCGCGCCCCTCGTGGAAAAACTTGTGCAACATGGACGCGAGGCGTTTGAAGAGCAGACACGACTCAATCGATTCCTGCGCTCCGTGCGCGACGAGCTGCTTGGCATGGATTGGCGTCCCAACGGCGTGCGCGTGCTGGGCGCAACGAACCCCCGCAAACTGGACGCTGCCCTGACAGTGGGCGAGCGCACGGCTGCTGTCTGGCTGACGAACTTCGACTACGAGATTCACCCTCAGGGCTACCGCTTCCGTGAGCAACGCGATATCGAGATAGAGGCGCAACTCCCTCGCTGGCTGCGCCCCAAAACGGCAACCTTGCTCACGCCTGATGGAGGTTCGCAGACGCTCGCACTGGAAAGCGCAGGAAAGTATGCCGTTCGGCTCAAGCTCGAAAGCCTGCCACTTCAGGTGGGGGTTGTCTGGCTGCGATAGGTTTATGCTCTCCGATTTCGTCGGCGGGGACGCCGACGCTACGCTGGGTGCGCTCGTAGCTGTCTCTTATACACATCT
>JAOAFW010000182.1 GCA_026416065.1 Fimbriimonadales bacterium | reverse complement strand
GAACAGGGCGACGCGGGCGAGCTGCCTGAAACCGCACAAGCCCCTCCAAGCGGTGCACTGACCGCCATTGGAGGCTCACTGGGCGCGGCGGACGCCGATGTGTACGCCATCTTTATCTCCGACCCGTCCAGCTTCTCCGCGTCCACGATTGCGCCCCCTGGTAGCTGTCTGCCTGGACAGGCGGCGTTCGATACCCAGCTGTTCCTGTTCGACGCCAACGGCAAGGGTGTTGTACATAACGATGACAGCAGCGGTGTAGTTTTTTCCGCGATTGATAATTCGTCCTTCTGCATCACGCAGCCGGGCGTGTACTATCTCGCCATCACGAGCTATAACCGCGACCCGATCGGCTGCGATGACGGGTTTATCTGGAACAATACACCGTTTACGGGCGTGCGCTGCCCCGACGGTCCCGAATCGTCCTCGCGCGTAAAGGCATGGAACGGTGCGCCCCCCGCAGGCGGCAGCTACATCATCTTTCTGACGGGCGCACAGGGCGCAAGTCCGGGTGATCCTGCAGACTGTCCACCTCCTGCCCCGTGGGACGAGCAGTTCTACGGCGGCGGCGATGCGGGCGACCTGCCCAGCACGGCGCAGCTCGTGACCCTGCCTGACCAGACGCCGTGCCAGTCGCCTGTGGCGCGCATTCGCGGCGAGCATGAGACCGACGGCGTGGACATGTTCGTTATCTGCATTACCGATCCTGCAGCCTTCGTGGCGTCTACAGTCGACGGCGCAGGTTTCGACACCCAACTCTGGCTGTTCAACTGCGATGGCACGGGCGTCGCGTTCAACGATGACAGCGGCGGTCTCCAGTCGCGCATCGATGGACTGAACAACTTAGCTTGTGCGCCACAGGCGGGTGTGTACCTGTTGGCAATCAGCCGCTACAACCGTGACGCGGTCGACGTGAATGGACAGTTCATATGGAACAACTCGCCGTTTACGGGCGTGCGCTGTCCCGATGGTCCTGGCGCTGCCAACGCCATCGCAGGCTGGACGGGCGCAAATGCTCCCGGCGGTCCGTACACCGTTAGCCTCCAGGGCGCGTACTTTGTGAGCCAGAATGGCTGCAACCAAGGTCCAGGTTGTCGAGGTGATGCGAACCGCGACGGGCGTGTGGACGACGCTGACCTGCTGATTGTGCTGTTCCAGTTCGGTCAATCGGGCTTCGGGCTGCAGGGCGATTTGGACAACAACGGCACGGTCGACGACGCCGACCTGCTGATTGTGCTGTTCAACTTCGGCTGCGGTTCTTAGCCCTCACCCCCTACCCCCTCTCCCGCACGCGGGGGAGGGGGAACCTCCGCTTCTCCCAAATCAGGTATACTGCTGCTTCAGGAGGCGCAAGATATGGAGGTCAAACTCATCCCGATTGACCAGATTATTGAAGACCCTGACCAGCCCCGCCGGGGCTACGACGAGGAGAGCCTGCAGGGACTGGCGGAAAGCATTCGTCGCTATGGACTCATCAACCCCATCACCGTGCGCTTACTGCCCGACGGCGAAACCTATCAGATTGTCACGGGCGAGCGACGCTGGCGCGCCGCACAGATCGCAGGACTGAATGAAATCCCCTGTATCGTGAAACAACTGGACTTAGACGCGGTGACCACCGAACAGCTCATCGAGAACCTGCAGCGCGAAGACCTCGCGCCCATCGATAAAGCCCGTGCCTTGAAGAGCCTCAAAGAGACCCGACGCCTGACGAATCGCGAGCTGTCGCAGATGCTGGGGCTGAGTGAGCGCACGATAGGAATCTGGCTCGGGCTTCTGGAGTTGCCCGAAGAGGTGGGCGAGCAGGTGATTGCTGTGAGTGGACGCCCACCCGCCGGCAGTATCACCGAGAGCCACGCCCGCAGCCTGCTGGAGCTGGACGACCCCGAGCTGCAGACCCGAGTTGCCGAAAAAATCCGCGACGAGGAACTCACCAGTGGCGAGACCGCCGCGCTGGTGCGCACCCTGCGCGACGATCCTGAACGCGCCGACGAAATTCTGGAACAACCCGCTGAAGAGGTGCTGGCGGCGTCTGAGGTGCGCGGACCCGCACTCGAGGTGCGCCGTTTCCGACGCTACTTAGAGGGGCTGGATGTCTCCGCGCTGCACCCCAGCCACCTGCAACCGCTGGAAGAAGAGATGGAACTACTGCTCGAGATTATCGCAGAGCAGCTGCAGAGCATTCGCGCGGAGGTGGGATGACCGTTATCGCCATCGACGGTCCCGCAGGGTCTGGCAAAAGCACTTTAGCGCGGAATCTGGCGCGGGCGTTGGGGTTCTTGTTTCTGGATACCGGAGCGATGTATCGCGCCCTCGCGCTCGCTGCACAACGCGCCCATATCGCTCCCGATGAGGAAGTACGCCTGACCGAACTCGCCCAGCAGATTAAAGTCCACTTTGTGATGCAGGGCGATGAGCAGCGCGTGATGCTGAACGACGAGGACGTGTCTGAGGCGATACGCACGCCCGAAATCAGCGACTTAGCCTCGCGGATTTCCGTGTATTCGGGCGTGCGCCGTGCGATGGTCGCCTTGCAACGTGCGTTAGCGGCTCAAACGCACGGTGTCGTGGCAGAAGGGCGCGACACGACCACCGTCGTGTTCCCCGAAGCTGCCGTTAAAATCTATCTCGACGCCTCGCCCCAGGAACGCGCCCGCCGACGCCAGCACCAGCTGCAGCAGCAGGGCATCAACGCGCCCTACGAGCAACTCCTGCAACAAATCTTAGAGCGCGACGCCCGCGACGCCTCGCGCCCCGACTCGCCCCTGCGAATCGCACCTGATGCCATCGTGGTGCAAAACGACGGCTGGACAAAAGAGCAGACCTTCGAGCACGTGCTCCAACTTTGTCGGGAGCGTCTGGGTCTCAATTAAGGTACACTCTTTTCCCGGTATGCCTGTCCTGGAGAGCCACATCCACCCGAACGACGCCGAGTTTCAGGCGAACAAGGCGTATTACGAAGAGATTTTAAGGCAGTACCGTGAGGCGTTGGCGTGGGCGCAAGCGGGCGGCGGCGCGGAAGCCCTCGCCAAACATCGCGCTCGCAATAAACTCACTGCCCGCGAACGCATCGACGCGCTGATAGACCCCAACACGCCGTTTCTGGAACTCGCGCCGCTCGCCGCTTACGGGCTGTATAACAACGAAGCGCCCTGCGCAGGCGTCGTGGCAGGCGTGGGAGTCGTTCACGGCAAAGAGTGCATGATTGTCGCCAACGACGCCACCGTAAAGGGCGGAACCTATTTCCCCATCACGGTCAAGAAGCACCTGCGGGCGCAGGAAGTCGCGCTGGAGAACCGCCTGCCGTGTATCTATATGGTGGACTCAGGCGGCGCATTTCTGCCTTTGCAGGCGGAAGTGTTCCCCGACCGCGACCACTTCGGGCGAATCTTTTACAATCAGGCGCGGATGTCCGCGCTGGGCATCCCGCAAATCGCGATTGTGATGGGCTCCTGCACAGCGGGGGGCGCGTATGTGCCCGCCATGAGCGACCAGACGATTATCGTCAAACAGCAGGGCACGATTTTTCTGGGCGGTCCGCCGCTGGTGAAAGCCGCTACGGGCGAGGTGGTCAGCGCAGAGGAACTCGGTGGCGCAGACGTGCATACCCGCATCTCAGGCGAGGCGGACTACTTCGCCGACGACGACCTGCACGCCATCCAAATCGCCCGCGACATCGTGGCGAACCTGAACCTGCGCAAGGAGCAGCCCGCCGACATTCAACCCCCTGAAGACCCGCTGTATGACCCCACGGAGATTTACGGTATTATTTCGCGCGACCCGCGCCAGCCGTTCGAAGTGCGCGAGGTGATTGCCCGCATCGTGGACGGCAGCCGATTTCTGGAGTTCAAGGCGCGGTTCGGGCAGACGCTGGTATGCGGCTTTGCGCACATTCACGGCTTCCCCGTCGGGATTATCGCCAACAACGGCATCCTGTTCTCCGAGAGCGCGCAAAAAGGGGCGCACTTTATCGAACTCTGCTGCCAGCGGCGCATCCCGCTGGTGTTCCTGCAGAACATCACGGGCTTCATGGTGGGTAAGAAGTATGAGAACGAGGGCATCGCCAAGCACGGCGCGAAGATGGTGACGGCGGTCGCCAATGCCGAAGTGCCCAAGTTCACGGTGATTATCGGTGGCTCCTACGGCGCGGGCAACTACGCGATGTGCGGACGCGCCTACCAGCCCCGCTGGCTGTGGATGTACCCCAACGCGCGCATCTCGGTGATGGGCGGCGAGCAGGCGGCGAATGTGCTGCTCACCGTCAAACTGGATCAACTCGCCGCTAAAGGGCAGACGATGAGCGAGGAGGAGCAAGCCGCCTTCAAGCAGCCGATTCTGGACAAGTACGCCGAAGAGAGCAGCGCATACTACAGCACCGCGCGCCTGTGGGA
>JAOAFW010000175.1 GCA_026416065.1 Fimbriimonadales bacterium | reverse complement strand
CTCGTTCCGCGCCTATCGGTTGCTGCGCGAGCGCTATCCCACCTGGCAGGCGGTGGTGGACGCCCCGACCGACGAGCTGGCGGACACCATTCGCTCAGGCGGGCTGGCGAACCAGAAAGCGCCGCGCATCCAAGCCGTGCTGCGAGCCATCCACGCGGCGCACGGCGACTACAGTCTGGACTGGCTGCACGAGTTGCCCACGCCCGAAGCTCGCAAGTTTCTGCTGAGCCTGCCCGGAATCGGTCCCAAGTGCGCGGCGATTGTGCTGTGCTTCGCGATGGGGCGTCCCGTAATCCCCGTGGATACGCATGTGTTTCGCGTTTCGTGGCGGCTGGGGCTGATTCCGAAATCGCTCGGCGAGGCGAAAGCGCACGACGCGCTGGAAGCGATGATTCCCGAACCGCTGGTCTACCGCTTCCATGTCGCACTGATTCGACACGGACGCGCCCTCTGCAAGGCGCAGAACCCCCGCTGCGAACAGTGCCCGCTCAGGGAATGGTGTGCTTACTACACGAATTCCGCCCAGCGCAACTCCTCGCTGCTCTCTCGATAACAAAGGTACGACGGCGTCCCCGCCGTCGTATACGGGGAATGGACAATCCTGTGCGCGACGGCGGGGACGCCGTCGTACCGTGTGGGTTGTGTTTGTCGCGCGCCATTGCGTGGGAACGACTTATAACTACCCAACAATCTGCAGGAACTCCTCGCACGCCTGCGAATCTTCCGTGTGGTGAGACTATGGTTCGGGGAACGCTGTGTGTCGTTGGCATACTGCTGACGCTGGGTGCGAGCCTCGCGCAGCCCGCTGTGCTGGGAAGCGACGTGCTCCCGCAACGGCGCATCACTGTCTGGCTCAAGCTGGAGCCGATGCGCGACGCCCTGCGCCTAATTGGCAAACAGTTGGGCTACGAGCCGTACACCCTGCCGCCGCTCAAAACGAGCAATTCGGAGAACCCCTGAGCGAGAGGACGCCTATGCGTTATGTTCGGTGGCTGATTGGACTACTCATCATAGCCCTCTTAGGGGCGTTCATCTATCGTTTGGCGACCGCTGACGATGTGGGGCGCACGATTATGCTCGCCGACGGCACGCGCGTCTATGTGGGCGGTATTACCTGCGACATCCATAGCCCCCCCGACGACCGCAGCGACTGGTGGAACCGATTGCTGGAGTGGCTCCGCCTGCGCCCCCCAAGCCTGCGTGTGCCTGCTTTCGAGCTTCAAGGGAATGCCCTGTGGTTGCACCTGACGCCTGCACAGACTAACCTCAAACAAGTGTATCGGTTAGAGGGCGTCGACGGTTCGGGGCGTCCCTTCGTCACTGAAGCCCCGTTCCGCCTACACGAGGGCTGGACGGCGCAGCTAATACCTTACCTGGGAAACCCAAGCGGCGTCATCACATTCAAGCTTTATGCTCAGGGAAAGTCCGACAGGCTTGTTGGAGCGTTTCGCGTGCGCGCCTCACGCCTGCGCGAAAAGCCTGTGCCGCCTGCCCCTGTACGCCCTCTGCCATTACGAGTTTCGCTGGGCGACGCCGTGATGGAAATCATCGGCTACGAGGCGCAGCTCGACAATCCCTTCTACGCGCCGCATCAGATGCAGTACCCCGCACTGTTAATGCCGCGCGTCCGCTTCCTGCGCGACGGGAAAGAGACCGACGAGTTCCATGTTGAACAGATTCTGTATGAAACGCCGAATAGACTGTCCCATTACCCTGCTACGCCACCCTCGCCCTACTATCCCTACTGGTACTTGAAGTTGCATATCCATCGGCGCACGCCCGCCAACGATGTGCTGAAACACGCCGTGCGCACTCGCTCATTCTCCACAAAACCCGCTGCAATGACCCCAATTCAGCAAAGCATACGATTGGCAGCCGCTGACATCCTCTGTTTCGCTGATGCAGGCAAGGTATCTGGAGCGGTTCGCGCCGCGTCGTTGCTTCGCGTCCCATTTGCCTATCAGCCGACCCGCTTCTCAGAGACGCCAGAGTTCAGCCTTGTGTCCACCGACGCTGGACAGATAAGGGCTTTAGAGGTAGAGTGCGAAGCGCCGTTTCTGCTCTATGCTATCCCTGCACAGTGGGCGGCAGATCGCGTGCGAGAAGCGGATGGCGTTCGTGTCGCCGAGCAAAGGCGTCCGACGCCTTATCTGATTGTGAACGAGCGCGTCGTGCCGTTCCGCTATTACTGGCATACCCAGCTGAATTTCAATCCAGGCGTGTCGTTGGGCGTTGCGTTGCTGGGAACGCCGTTGCCTGAGTGGTCGTCAGCGCAGATTGGCGTCGCACAAGATACAATCTACGAAGTGCGCGTTCCCGTCCCACCGCCGCCTCCTGAACTGGTGTGGCAAGTGGTTCAGAAAGCATGGGACTTTTAGAGCCATCAGCAGGAATCCCCCCGCCCGCGCCGAATCCCCCACTGGAGCAAGAACGATGGCTGTGGACACATTATGCAAGGCGTTCTGGCGCAGCGTGGAGCAGCACGCCGACAAACCCGCGATGCTGGTC
>JAOAFW010000113.1 GCA_026416065.1 Fimbriimonadales bacterium | reverse complement strand
TCAAGTTCGAGGTCGTTTTGCGCCGTGTCATACGATGGAGTATACCAAAAAATCGCGCCGTGCAGGGCGAGAACTGCACGGCGCATCGTTTACCCTCGCGCAGGCATTAGGGGAGAGGACTCTAAGCCTCCGATGATGACGCCCTTAGTATATTTCAGGGGGAGTTAAGGGCAAGTTAAGTCGTGTTAGGGGTTCGTTAAATCTGAGGGTTTGCTCATCCGATGCGCCATCTACCGAAACTTTCCCACGGCGACGGTCCGACGGCGGGGACGCCGTCGCGCCGTGTCGGGGTTCGCGCCTTGCCGCGTGTCAGCGGTTCCAGCAGCGCCAGCGCAAGTAGCACCTCTGCGGGCGGCGCGCTCTCTGCCGAGCGAACCGGATGCTCGTTCAGGAAGCCCGTATGAAGCGCGCCCTCAATGAAAGCCGGGTGTCGCAATAGCGCTATCAGAAACGCCTGATTTGTGCGCACGCCTAAGGCAATCGTCTGCTCCAGAGCGTTCAGCAGCCGACGAATCGCGGTCGGGCGTTCGGGCGCATGGGCAATGACTTTCGCAATCATCGGGTCGTAGTGGTGGGTGATGGTGGAGCCGGATTCTACCCCCGAATCGAAGCGCACACCGGGCAGGTGTGGTTGCTGATAAACAAGCAGCGTCCCCAGCGAGGGCGCAAAGTCGTTTTCGGGGTCCTCGGCGTAGAGGCGCGCCTCGATAGCGTGTCCTCGCTGGAGGGGCGTCCCCAGTTCCAGTCGCTCGCCCGCCGCGATGCGCAGCTGCCAGTGGACTAAGTCAACGCCTGTGACCATCTCCGTCACGGGATGCTCTACCTGCAGGCGCGTGTTGACTTCCAGAAAGTAAAATCTGTCTCCTTCAGGAGTCTGCTCATACAGGAATTCCACTGTACCGGCGTTTGTGTAGCCGACCGTTTCGGCAAGGCGCACGGCGGCGTCGCAGATGGCGGCGCGGGTTTGCGAATCCAGCACAGGCGAGGGGCTTTCCTCGATAATCTTCTGGTGGCGTCGCTGGATGGAGCATTCGCGCTCGTACAGATGCATGGCTGTGCCGTGTTGGTCGGCGAGGATTTGCACTTCGATATGGCGTGGGCGGGTGATATAGCGTTCGAGCATCAGGCGCGGGTCGCCGAAGGCGTTTTGTGCTTCGCGCGCCGCGCTTTCCGCCAGTTCTAAGAAAGCGTCGGGACTGTCGGCGATGCGCATGCCTTTGCCGCCGCCGCCTGCGACCGCTTTCAGCAGCACGGGAAAGCCGACTGTGCGCGCCGCCTGCATCAGTTCCTCGGGCGTCGCTGTGTGTTCGGGGTTGTAGCCGGGCACGGTGGGGACGCCCGCGCGTTCGGCGGCGCGTTTCGCCTCGCCCTTGTCGCCCAGCAGGCGAATCACTTCGGGCCGCGGACCGATAAATACCATCCCTGCCTGCTCGCACGCGGCAGCGAATTCGGGATTCTCCGAGAGGAAGCCGTAGCCTGGGTGTATCGCTTCCGCACCTGCCTGTTTCGCGACTTCCAGAATGCGCGGGATGTTCAGGTAGCTTTCCCGTGCCGGCGCGCCGCCCAACGGGTACGCCTCGTCCGCCTCGCGCACAAACGGCGCGTCTGAGTCGGCTTCCGAGTAGACCGCAACACTCCGAATGCCCAGCTCGCGACACGCTTGGATCACGCGGCGGGCTATCTCGCCTCGATTCGCAATCAGCACCGTGCGAAACATCGAGGCGAGTATACCTCAGGCTCATGGCGCACGCTCACATCCACCTGCGTACAGGGACGACCCAGGAAACGGAATCTTGGGGCAAAAGTAGTGTTTCGGTACCGTGTGCGGGCACTGATTGAGGCGCGCCTGCTCACGCGGATGTGTCGCCCGTACCCACTGCTATGCCCGTCGAGAAACAGGAGGTTCGCGCCGTCTCAGATGAAACTTTGTAGTATCGTCAAGGCGATCACTGCAGGAATAGTGCATAGTATGGGCAAAATCACTGCCAATCCGTGGTGCAGTAAGCTTGGGCGCAGGCTGCCCACCTGCTCACGAACGGCATAAGCAGGCAGATAGACCATCAATCCGTACACAAGCATCCAGAAGCCCCAGCCGAGCAGGTTCTGTACACCGAACGAGAGCGATTCTGCCAGCGTGCCCGTCAACCCAAACAGCACCATCACCTGCGCTGGGGCGAACGCCCATCGTGTGAGCATCAATGCCCAGCAGATAAACATCGGAACGAACACCACCACGCTATGTTTCAGCACGACCTCGAAGTAGTT
>JAOAFW010000110.1 GCA_026416065.1 Fimbriimonadales bacterium | reverse complement strand
CGTCAGATGTGTATAAGAGACAGGCCGTGAACACAGCAGGTGGGCGACGCCGCTGGCTATTCCGATTACCCGCGCCCAATTACGATCCTCAGCCCGTCTATGCCAACGGTAGCGTTTACGTATCCAGCAACGATGTAGTTATAGCCCTCAACCCCGGTAGCGGCGCTGTGCGCTGGACGCGACGGTTCAATACCGAGTTTCGCCTTGCACCCGCAGCCAACGACGACTACATCGCCGTGCTGACGCGCGAGAACCGACTGTTTTTGTTCGATCACACAGGCAAAATTGTGGCGGGCGAGCGCGAGCCAATCGAAATCCGTTATGAGCCGCTCACGGCGCCCGAAATCCACAACGGCAAACTCTGGCTTGCCACACGACGTGGCACCATCCTGTGCTACTCACTGCCCGAAGGGAAACTGGAGTGGCTCTACACGCTGCGTCCGCCCGAGGGCACGGTAGATGCGAATAATCGGCGTGTCGCCTACCTTGGGTTGACGGGTAAGCCGGTCTTCACCTCAAACGGCTTCATTATTGCCACAGGTGAGGGCAATCTGACCGCCTTTGGCTTTGGATGGGTGGATCGCACTGCACCGCAGGTGGTACGCACCACGCCGACTATCGGAGAAATGCTTTCCGGGCAGCTACCGCTGGACTTTACCGCGCGTGTACGCGATGACGGCAGCGGGATCAACCCCGCAACCGTCCAGTGGCTCTTGAACGATGAGCCGTTGCCCGCCGAGTATGAACCGTCACTGGGCGAGATTACGGTGCAGCTGCGTGCGGGCACTGCTGCCAAACCCCTGCCGGACGGGCGCCACATCATGACAATTATCGCTTCCGATTGGGGAGGCAACATAGTGCGCTACAGTTGGGCAATCTACATCGATAACAGCCTACGACGCGGTCCTGCGCGCCCTCAACAGCAGCAGGGCACTCCCGGCACACCGGGCGGACGCGGAGGAGGCAGCGGTCGTGGTCCCGACATCTGATCGCTCGCGGATGGCGACCGAGGCGCGTGCTTCCGTCGCTATCCGCGCCGAAAACCTCACGAAAGAGTTCAAGCTGGCGCATCACGCCTACGCCTCGCTCAAGGGGCTGCTGCTTTCGTTCCTGCCGAAACGAGTCGAGCATCTCGTCGCGCTTAAGCAGGTGAGCTTCACCATCCACAAGGGCGAGACAGTGGGGGTAATCGGTCAGAACGGCTCCGGCAAAAGCACGTTGCTGGGCATCATCGCGCGCGTGTATCGCCCTACCTCGGGTGAGCTCGAAGTCAACGGGCGCGTTGCACCACTACTCGAGCTCGGCGCGGGATTCCATCCCGACCTGACGGGACTCGAGAACATCTATTTCAACGGTGTTATCTTGGGGCTGAGTCGGAAGCAGGTCGCAGAGCGCATCGAGGCGATTGTCCAGTTTGCCGAGCTGGAAGGTTATATTGATGCGCCCATCCGCACCTACTCGTCTGGGATGCTAATGCGACTGGGCTTCGCGATTGCTGCGCACGTGGACGCAGACATCCTGCTGGTTGACGAGGTGCTGGCAGTAGGCGACGCCCGATTCCAGCAGAAATGCTACGATAAAATCCAGCAGTTCCAGCGTGAAGGACGCACCATTCTGTTCGTCTCGCACGATATGGAAGCCATTCAGCAGGTCGCGCAGCGCGCCTTGTGGCTCGACAAGGGCGTTCTCCGCGCGGACGGCGACACCTCGAGCGTGGTGCGCGACTATCTACGCTCGGTTCAAGAGACTTAGTTATTCACTCCAGTCGCGGCGCAGCGTCCAGCGCAACAGTTCAAGAAATGCGGGATACACTTCTTCACAGTTCGGCAGTATCTGCTCTGGGGGCAGCAGAAAACCATATTGTCCCGTATCTCGCAGCTCATAGGTGAACGAAAGCGCGCCACGCGCCCCGAAGACCCAGTCGGTCATTCCTCCACTGGCGATGTAGATGGTCGTCGCTATCGGACCGGCGACGTAGTTCTCTCCATACACGCTCAGAATCGCCGCCTGCTGTGCCAAGCCCACGCGCTCAAACACCGCGTGGAAGGGGGCAAGGTCAGTCGTGTAGCCCCAGGGCCAGAGGATCATCTGAGAATAGCTATGAACATCGATATGGGAGCGCAACAGTGGCAGGCTCAGCATCCAGCGACTCAGGGAGTAAGCTTCAGGTTCCGAAAACGGCGCGGTGCCCCGATAGGTCTCTTGAGACGGATTGCCGCTCGAGCCCGGACCTCCCCAGCCATAACTCCAGTTGCGGTTCAGATCCACCCCATAGACGGGCTGATTCCACTGATTACGCCCGTTGAAGCGGCGGTTCTTACGCCAGAGGCGATTCTGAGTGTGTGTGAACACATAGCCGTCGGGATTGACCACCGGCACGATATAAACTTCCATCCGATCCAGATACTCTCGAATGCGCTGGTCGCTCTCATACTCTGCCACGAGCCGGTAGGCAAAGTACAGCACGACAGGGGGCGTAATCCACTCGCGGGCGTGCTGCATCGCGTTGATAACCACTTGCGGGCGGTCGCGGTACACGCGGGCACGACGTGGGTCCTTCGTCAAACGCAGCGCGTAGATGGGGCGATTCTCTATCGACCTGCCGATTTCCAGCAGCTGCACAAGGCGCGGATTCTGCTCAGCGAACTGGCGCATCACAGCGTAGATTTCGTCGAGGGTCATGTAGCGTGTAAAGAGGCTGCCGTCCTGAGGGACAAATTCTGTTTGCTGCTGGCGTATCAGCGCGCCCACGTCTTTTATAAGTACCTCGCCTGTATAGCCTGCCTTGTGGAGCGCCGCCTGCTCTTCAGGTGAAAGGCACACATCGACGGTTCTGCCACGTATCATCCAGATATCGTGCGCCAGTGTCGAGATCTCTTCTACTTGCGCGGGTTTCTCGATAAGTATTCGCCAGACCTGGTAGCCATCGTAGTTGACCTGCTGTGCAAGGAGCGCGCTTATCAGCACGACACACAGAATCAGAACCCCTGTCGCG